>DASWRM010000070.1 GCA_036403155.1 Gaiellales bacterium
CCCGATCGACTTGGTCACCGGGGGTTGGGGTGGGGCGGCGATCAGCCCAACCATCCCGGCCGCCGTCACGCGCGTCTGACAGCCGTGCAACACCCGCCGCGAACGACTTGGTCTCCAAGAGTTGGGGCGCCTGCGTCATGCGTTTCGTGACACCGGCCGCCGTTCACGCCGGCGTCGGGTCCGGCGCCGGCTCCGCCGTCGCGTCGTAGCGCCGGAATGCGGGCAGCGCCAGCCCGACCGCCAGCACTCCGACCACGCACAGCGCGCCGCCGGAGACGATCGCCCCCCGCACGCCGATCAGCGACGCCGCGATCCCCGACTCGACGTTCCCGAGCAGCGGGCCGGTCGAGTAGCTGACCTGCTCGATCCCGGCGAGCCGCCCGCGCAGCTCGTCGGGAATGGTCTGGTTCCACACGGTCGAGCGGAAGATCCCCGAGACGGTGTCCGCGCCGCCTGCGAGCGCGAGCCCGAGCAGGACCAGCGCAAGGTTCGGCGCAACCCCCACCGCGACGATGGCCGCGCCCCACCCTGCCGCGGCAACGCAGATCGCAGCTCCGTGGCGGCGCACCTGACCGCTCCAACCGCTCGTCACCGTCGCAAGCAGCGACCCCACCGCGGGGGCCGCGTACATCAGCCCGAGCACGTCGGCGCCGCCGAACTCCTTCGCGAATGCGGGAAAGAGCGCCATCGGCATGCCGAAGAACATCGCCACGATGTCGACCACGTACGTCCCCATCAGCACCTGCCGGGATGCGGCGTAGCGGACGCCCTCCGCGATGCTGCTCAGGCTCACCTCCGCATCCTCGACCGGCGGCGGCGCCGCCTGCATCAGCCTGAGCGTCGCAAGCGAGACAAGAAACGTCGCGACGTCAACGCCGTAGGTGGCCGGCAGCCCGATCACGGCGATCAGCAGGCCGCCGACGGCCGGCCCCAAGATCATCCCGATCGTGAAGCGGACGGTGCTGATCGCCGCAGCAGCGGTCAGCTCGTCGCGGTCGACGAGCCGGGGGATCAGCGCCTCGAGCGACGGCCGCTGCAGCCCGTCCACCGCGGCCATGCCGGCGGACACCACGAACAGCAGCCACAGCTGCGGACTCGGGATCACCGCATTGACGAGCAGGATGGTCGAGCCGGCGGCGAACGACAGCTCGGTCAGCTGCAGCATCCGGCGCCGGTCGCGTGCGTCCGCCAGGGCGCCGCCGAGGAACGCCGCAACGAGCAGCGGCAGCAGCTCGGCCACCCCGAGCAGGCCGACCACCAGCGAGCTGCCCGACAGCTGGTAGGCCTGGTAGGGGAGCGCGACGTAGGTGATCATCGAGCCGAGGAAGGTCACGCTCTGCCCGGCCATCAGCAGGCGGAAGTCGCGGTGCCGCCGAAGCGGCGTCAGGTCGATGGCCGCACGCCGCAGAAGCCCGCTTACCCCGGATTCCTGCGTTGCCATTCCGGGAACCGGTGGAACCGGCGAGAGCCGGCCGGCCTCGCGCTCGGCGGCGGCCTCGTCCTCGGGCGTCGGGTGGTCGGGCACGACGGATGAGGATAGTTACGATGCCGCCGTGCTGACCGCCGGCTTCCAGGACGCCCTCGTCTATGCCGCCCAGGTGCACGAGGGGCATGCCCGGAAGGGCGCCGCGGCGATCCCCTATCTCGCTCACCTCATGTCCGTCGCCGCGCTCGTGCTCGAGAACGGCGGCGACGAGGAACAGGCGATCGCGGCCCTGCTCCACGACGCCATCGAGGACCAGGGCGACCGCACGAGCGTGGGGGAGCTGCGTGACCGCTTCGGCGAACGCGTGGCGCGCATCGTCGAGGCGTGCAGCGATACGGATCAGCGCCCGAAGCCGCCGTGGCTCGCCCGCAAGCAGGCCTACATCGACCGCATGCAGGACGAGCCGGACGATGTCTTGCTGGTGGTGCTCGCCGACAAGGTGCACAACGCTCGCTCCACCGCCACCGACCTGCGCGTCCACGGCACCGCAACATGGCGTAAGTTCGGCGGCACGGTCGAGCAGCAGCTCTGGTACTACCGCTCGCTGTCCGAGCTGTTCTCCCGGCGCATGCCGGGGCCGCTGGCAGACGAGCTGGCCCGGCTGGTCGACGACATCGCCGACCGATCGCACTCCGCCTAGGACGGCGTCCGGAACCAGTGGTTGTGCGTGGCCACGCGGTGGCCCGCATGCACCAGCTCGCGAAGCGAGCCGTGGCCGAGGCGCTCGAGTCGGGTCGCCAGCGCCAGGAACACCTGGGCCGTGGTCAGCGCATCCCCGAGCGCCTGGTGGGGGTGGTGGCTCGGCAGGCCGAGCGCGTCGGTCACCTCCCGCAGCGGCCGGTAGCCGGGATCCCGCCGCTCGCGGACGACGGCGAGCAGCCGCCACAGCATGGCCGTGTCGATGATGCCCTTCGGCAACCGGCCGCCGGCGCGGCGGAGCGCGGGCCCGAGGAAGGCCTGCTCCACCCATGCGGCGTGCGCGATCGGCGTTCTGCCCGTCATCGCGGCGGCGAGCGGGACCAGCGCCTGCTCCAGCGGTGGAGCCCCGTCCAGGTCGTGCGGCAGGATCCCGTGGATCTGCTCGGAGCCGCCGCTCGGGTGCCTGCCCGAGGGGGCCACCATCCCCGCCACGGCCCCGGCCGCCTGGATGCGCCCACCGTCGATCGGCACGGCGCCGAACGCGATCACCTCGTCGGCGCTGGGGTCGAGCCCCGTCAGCTCCACGTCGACGCAGAGCAGGTGCGCCTCGCGCCACGACCCGCGCAGCCTCACGTCAGTCCAAGCTCGTTGCCCAGGCCGCGCTGAACGTCGGCGACCGCCCGGAATGCGTCCTTCAGATAGCGGCGGGTGAGCGGCTCGAGCGTGCGTGGGTCGATCGCGTCGTCCGGCCGGCGGTTCGCCCGCACCGCCTCGATCTGGTGACCCATCCGCAGGTCGCTGAACAGCTCGAACGCGACGCGCAGCGTGGCGACCGCCTGCGGGGGGAGCGTCTCGTGGCGCTCCGCGGCGTCCAGCCGGGCGAGCGTCGACGCCTCGGCCACCCCCGCCTTCATCCCCGCCCAGCGGGCGATGTCGATCACCGGAACCAGGCCGCCGCGCTTGATGTCGAGCGTGCCACGCCGTTCGCCGTCGTGCTCGACCACGAAGTCGCGGAAGAAGCCGGTCGGCGGCTTGTGGCTGAGGGCGAAGGACGCCAGCCTCCGCATCAGCAGCGGGTGGCGCGCCCCGCCGGTGAACACGTCGGACAGCGAGCTGCGTCCCTCCTCCGGCCAGACCGGCCGGCCGTCGACCAGCACCGAGACGAGGATCAGCGCCTTCTCCTGCGTCGGGTCGTCCAGCCACGATGTCGCCACGCGGCGCCATTCCCGTTCCGAGCGAAGGAACAGCGGCTTCGACGCGACGGCGCCGTTCGGGCAGGCCGGAACGCCGCTGTGCGCCATCCCGGCGACCACGTGCGCCGCGAGCTCGGCCAGCGGCGTGCGCACCGCATCGCCGTCCCCCTCCCCGTGCCAGACCATCGCGCTGTCCTGGTCGGAGCTCGGGAACGCCTCCCGCCGCGCGACGCTGCCGAGGACGAGCCAGGTGAACGGCGTCTCGACCGGGTGCTGCTCGAGGGCGAGCTCGATCAGCCGGCGCGTGATCGCATCGTGCACGGTGGCGATCACGCGGCCGATCGAGCTCGCCGCGACCCGCGCGTCGTGCAGCGCCACGACCGTCCCGGGGAGTGCCGCCGCGGCCGACGCGACCTGCTCGGGCGTCCCCGCGCGGGCGATCGCCCGGCGCAGGTGAAACGGCGTGCGGGTCTCGACCGCCATGAGATCCGTGTCCGAGATCACGCCGATCACCCGTCTCGTCGCGTCGATGACGGGAAGATGCCGGATCCCGCGATCGAGCATCGCGAGCAGGGCGTCGGCGCCCATGACGTCGCCCGGGATGGTGGTTGCCGGCTCTGTCATCACCATGGACACCGGCGTGTCGGGCGACACGCCCGCTGCGACCACGCGCTCGCGCAGGTCGCGGTCGGTCACGATGCCGAGCCGGTCGCCGAGGTCGACCAGGAGCGACGACGACCCGGCCTCGACCATGCGCTGAGCCGCCTCGCGCACCGTGGCGTCCGGTGCCGTGACGACCGGGCTGCCGCGAAGCAGCTGGGCGACCGGCTTGCGGGCGGGATCGACGACCGCGGTGGCCAGCGGGTCGAGGTCGCGCATCCGCATCTCGAGGCGGCCCGACAGTGACCGTGCGGCGAAGCGCAGGGCCGCCGGTCGCGCGAGCACCGGGCGCAGCACGCTTGCGGGGATGCGGTAGAGCAGCGAGTCCTCGCCCGTCCGCGCGGCCAGGGCGGTGGGCCACTCCGAGAGGAGCGCCGCGTGCCCGAACATCTCGCCCTCGCCGAGCATGTCCACGATGCGCGGCCCGTCGAGCAGCTCGACGGCTCCGCGGCGGATCACCCAGGCGAATCCCGGGGTCTCGACCGCCTGCTCGAGCACCGTCGTGCCGGCCTCCGCGTACTCGATCTCGACCACGGCGGCCACGCCCGCCAGCTCGTCCTGGTCGAGCGTGTCGAACGGCGGATGTCCGACGAGGAACTCGGCGATCTCGTGCATCTCCACGATCCTAACCGTCCCGCTCCCGTCCCCACCGCGAGGTTTGGAAACGGTAAAAGCTGCACGCCGGGGGATTGACGCACCGTGCGCCCCCGGCTACCCCGAGATGTAGGAGAGTCATCGACGAAAGGGGTCAACGATGACCGTGCCATCACCAGCGGCGCCGCCGGAGCAGCCGGCCGTCCGCAAGCTGACCGCGCCGATCGCGGTGCGGCGCATCGTGCCCGCCAGATAGCGCGGCACAATGGGATTCCGTCGGGTGGTTTGCTAGCGTGAAGCCATGCGGCGGGCGAGATATCACGGCGGATTCGACCATCCGGTGCGCGCGTTCGTCATCGGCACGACGCTCCTGCTGCTGCTCTTCGGCGGCTTCGTGGTCGGTATCGAGGCGGGCACGCACCCGCTCGAGCAGGCGGCTGTCACGCGCGTGCCGGTGACCACGGTGGGCGCCCACACCGTGACGGTGCAGACGCCGGTCGTGAGCACGGTCGTCCACGGCAGCGCGCGGCTCGTGCGGCTGACGACCACGGAGACGCGCGTCGTCGTCATCCACCGCAACGGCAAGACGATCATCGCCTACGAGCCGGCGCCGGGCAGCGCGGCGACCAGCGGACCGCTCAGCGAGAACCCGCCCACCTTCTACACGGTGCCGACCGAGACGGTCACGGAGACTCAGCCGAGCGACACGGTGACCGAGACGGCCCCCCCCGAGACCGTGACCGTCACGGTGACCGAGCCCGGCAGCACCGACCAGACGACGTCGAGCACGGACTCCGCCTCGCCGTAGCGTCGAGCGCTCGAGCTAGGGCTCGAGCGCCTGCAGTTCCGGGCCGTGCGTCCGGAGCCATGCCCGCGCCTCGGCGTGGCGCGGATACGCGGTTCGCACCATGTCCCAGAACCGGGCAGAGTGGTTCATCTCGCGGAGATGGCACAGCTCGTGCACGACGACGTAGTCGGCCACCAAGGCCGGCGCCACCACGAGCCGCCACGAGAATGACAGCGTCCCCCGCGCCGAGCAGGATCCCCACCGGCTGCGCGGGTCGCCGATCCTGATGCGTGCCCATCCGGCCAGGTCCAGCCGCTGGCCCTCACGGTGGACGGCGGCCGTCAGCCGGCTCCGCGCCTGAGCGCGGTACCACCGCTCCGGGTCGCCGGCGGGCGCCGGCAGCGGCCGGCCGTCGAGCCAGACGGTGCCCGGCCGGTCGAGGCCAAGCACGGGCAGCCGGTCGAGCTGGGCGCGCCGGCGGGCGATCCACTCGCTGTGCCGCGCGAGCAGGCGGTGCACCGCCGCGTCCGGCGTGCCGGGCGGGACGATCACCTCCACCGGACGCCCGGGGGCGACCAGGATGCGCGCCCGGCGGACACGCCGCGACGTGCGGATGAGTGGTTGTGCCGTCACGGATCCGAACGCTATCCGTAGACTCGGCGGGTGCGGCGCCTGCTGATCCTGATGTACGCACTGATCTTCGTGGACGAGATGGCGCTGCTCTCGCTGGTGCCGCTCGTGCCGTCCTACCGTGACGCGCTGCACCTGTCCGGCTTCGAGTCGGGCGTGCTGCTGTCCGCCGCCAGCCTCGCGATCGTCGCCGGCTCGATCCCGGGCGGCCTTGCCGGCGACCGGCTCGGCTCCCGCCGGGTGACGCTCGCGGCCGGCTGCCTGCTGTCGGCGTCCTGCCTCGCGCAGGGGCTCGCGCCCGAGCTGTGGACGCTGCTCGCAGCGCGGCTGGCGTTCGGCCTGGCGTCGGCGGTGATCTGGTCGGCCGGGCTGTCCTGGCTGTCCGATTCCACCGGCGACCGGCCCGGGGCGCTGGGCGCGGTGATGGCGATCGCGGGTGCGGGCGGGATGGTCGGCCCCGCCTTCGCCGGCGTGCTGGCGGACCGCGTGTCGCGCGGTGCGCCGTTCCTGGTGCTGGCCGTGCTGGCGGGCGTGCTGGTCGTGGCGCTGTCGCTGGCCGACCGCGGCGCGGAGCGGCGCCACGAGCATCATCCGCTGAGGACGGTGCTCGGCCTTGCGCGCCGGGACACGCTGATCGCCGGCGCGGTGATCATGATGCTGCTCGGCGGGTTCTCGGACGGCGTGGTCAACCTGGTGGGCCCGGCGCAGCTCTCCGACGCGGGCCGGTCGTCCGCCTGGATCGGCGTGGTGCTATCGGTTGCGGCCGGGCTGTTCATCCTCTGCGCCGCGGTGACAGCGCGGGCCGGAAGGACTGCCGTGACACTCGCCCTGGGCGCGGTCTGCACGGCGCTCTCGGCCGCGGTGCTCGGGCCCGTCCTCGCGAGCGGCTCCGTTGCCGTGGTGGCGTCCATGCTCCTGCTCCGCTCGCCGCTGCTCGGTGCCATGTATGCCATCTGCTTTCCGCTCGGCGTCGACGGTGCCCGTCGCGTGGGCGTCGGGGCGGGCTCGATCAACGGCCTGCTCGGGTTCGCGTGGGGCGGCGCGAGCTTCGTGGGCGCGGTGGTCGCCGGCTCGTTCGTGGAGACGGCAGGCGCGAAGGCGGTGTACGGGGTGCTGGGCGCGAGCTGCATCGCGGCCACCGCGACGCTCGTGTCGCTGCGCCGGCGCTGAGCCGCCGGGCGGCTGTTCGGATTTCCCCACCGCAAGACGCAGGCTTTCCCCATACCGCAGGGATCCCCGGTCGGCGACGCTGGGACGCAGTCAATCCGATCCGAAGGGATTTCTGCAATGTCATCCAGCCCCACAAAGAGGAACCTGGCCGCCCGGATGGGCGGCTGGAGCGCCCGGCGCAGGTTCACCGCGCTGGGGCTCTGGTTGCTGTTCGTGGTCGCGGCCATCGGCATCGGCGTCGCGACCGGGCAGGTCAATGTCTCGGACGCGCGCCTCGGCGACGGCGAGTCCGGCCACATCAACCGCGTCATCGACGATGCCAAGTTCCACAGTCACGCCCACGAGATGGTGCTCGTCCAGTCGTCCTCGCTGACGGCGAAGGACCCCGCCTTCCGGGCGGGCATAGACCGCGTGATCGCCAAGCTGCACGGCTACCGGGAGGTGATCGACGTCGAGAGCCCGTACTCGCCGCAGTATGCCGGCCAGATCAGCAGCGACGGCCACTCGGCGCTCGTGCGGTTCCAGATCTTGGGTGACAGGGAGACCGCCCCCGACCGCATCCAGCCGGTGATGGACGGGATCGAGTCGCTCGGGCCGGACAGCCCCGGCCTGACGCTTCGCCAGTTCGGCGAGGCCTCGGCGGTGCACGTCCTCAACGACAAGATCAACGCGGACTTCGAGAACGCCCGGAACATCTCCCTGCCGCTGACCATGGTGATCCTCCTGATCGCGTTCGGCGCCCTGGTGGCGGCCGGCGTCCCGGTGCTGCTCGCCTTTTCGGCGGTGCTGGCGACGTTCGGTCTGAACGCGATCGTCAGCCACCTGATCCCGACGGTCGACGTGGCGCAGGAGGTCATCCTGATGATCGGCATGGCGGTCGGCGTCGACTACTCGCTGTTCTACCTGCAGCGGGAGCGCACCGAGCGCGAGCCGACGAAGGCGGCCGACGTGGCGGCGATCAAGGCCGCCAAGCTGGCCGTCAAGTCGGCGAAGCGGGCCGGCGATCGCCAGTCCGTGGCCGAGGCGCGCGCGGCGGTCAAGGCCGCGAGGGCGGAGTCGCGGGCAAACCGCCGGCGGGCGCTGGAGATCGCGGCGTCGACCTCCGGCCAGGCGGTGCTCATCTCCGGGTTCACCGTGATGATCGCCATGGCCGGGATGCTGATGGCGGGCGACGCGACGTTCGTCGCTCTCGGCGTGGCCTCCATGCTGGTGGTGGCGGCCGCGATGGTCGGCTCGCTGACCGGCCTGCCCGCCGTGATCGCCCTGCTGGGCGACCGCGTCGAGCGGGGGCGGGTGGCGTCCTGGGTCACCTACCCGGTGCGCCGGATCGCCTCCCGCGGCCGCGTGCGCACCCGGCAGCCGAAGGGCCGCGTCTGGGCAGCCGTGCTCGACCGCGTGCTGCGGCGCCCGGCGGTCTCGGCCGGCCTTGCGGCCGCGCTCCTGATCGCGCTCGCGATCCCGGCGTTCAGCCTCAAGACCGAGACGCCGTCGTTCAAGTTCCTGCCGCCGAACCTGGGTGTGGTGAAGACGTACAACGCCATCCAGAAGACCTTCCCGGGCAAGGGCGACCCCGCCACGGTCGCGATCAAGGCCGACGACGTGGGCTCGCCCCGGGTGCAGCAGGCGATCCGGGACTTCAAGCGGGCCGCGGTCGCCACGGGACAGGTGAGCCTGCCGATCGACGTCAGCACCAACCCGGCCAAGACCGTGGCCGTGCTGACGGTGCCGATCCAGGGTGACGGCGCCAACGCCGCCTCCCAGCAGGCCATCCACACCCTTCGAGACCGGGTGATCCCGGCGACGCTTGGGGCGCAGCTGCCCGGAGCCGACATCGGCGTGACCGGCGACACCGCCGGCTCGATGGACTTCAACGACCTGATGCAGGTGCGCACGCCGATCGTGTTCGCGTTCGTGCTCGGGCTGGCGTTCCTGCTGATGCTGGTGACGTTCCGGTCGATCGTGATCCCGGTGAAGGCGATCATCCTCAACCTGCTGTCGGTCGGCGCCGCCTACGGCGTGCTGGTGGCCGTGTTCCAGCACGGGATCGGGGCGTCGCTGCTGGGGTTCCACTCGACCGGCACGATCGCGAACTGGCTGCCGCTGTTCCTGTTCGTGATCCTGTTCGGGCTGTCGATGGACTACCACGTCTTCATCCTCAGCCGGGTCAAGGAGCTCGTCGACAACGGCATGCCCACCGAGGACGCGGTGACGCAGGGCATCAAGGACACGGCCGGCACGGTGACCAGCGCGGCCGCGGTGATGGTGGCGGTGTTCGGCATCTTCGCCACCCTGTCGGTGCTCGACGTGAAGCAGCTGGGCGTGGGCGCGGCAGCCGCCGTGCTGATCGACGCCACCGTGATCCGGGCGGTGCTGCTGCCCGCCACGATGAAGCTGCTGGGCGACTGGAACTGGTACCTGCCGGCCTGGCTGGACTGGCTCCCGACGCTGACGCACAACGGCTCGGTGGAGCCGGAGCCGACGCCGGCGCCGGTCTCGATCGATCCCGCCCCGGCCGCCGCATAGCGGACGACGGCAGAAGGGGCCCGGCCGCCGCCGGCGGCCGGGCCCCTTCTGCGTGCCGGGGGCCGCGGTGTCCGCCCCCGGGCCTCCCGGGGGATAACCGAACCGAACACGCTGGCTCTCCGTATGGGGCGCGACCCCCGCCGCTGGCAGGGTATGCCCATGATCCTCGCGAACCCCGCATACCGCCCCGTCGCGCTCTCCCGGCGCATCCTGCCACGGGGCTGGGCGCACCTGGCCATCCAGCTCGCGCTGTTCGCGGTGCTCGACCTGGTCTACGAGACGACCCGCATGCTGGCGGTCGGCGACCGCGGCGTCGCGATCGGCCACGCGCACGACATCGTCTCGGCGGAGCGGACGCTCGGCATCTTCCACGAGCTGTCCGTCCAGCACTTCGCCGCGCGGCACGATCTCGTCCAGTCGATCGCGAACTGGATGTACTTCAACTGCCAGTTCACGATCAGCTTCGGATTCCTGCTCTGGGTGTACCTGCGGCGGAACGACGCCTACCCGATCGTCCGCAACGTGTTCCTCGCAGCGAACGCGATCGGGCTCGTCTGCTACGCGCTGTATCCCGCGGCGCCCCCGCGCATGCTCGGCGGCCTCGGCTTCGTCGACACGCTGAACCAGACCAGCGTGAATCACAACTCCGGCCTGATCGCCTCGCTCGCGAACCCGTACGCGGCGATGCCCAGCCTGCACACGGCATACGCGCTCACCGTCGGCGTCTCCGCGGTGCTGCTCGTCCGCAACCCGGTCCTGCGCGTCGCCTGGGCGTTCTACCCGGCGCTGGTCGTGTTCTCGATCGTCGCCACCGCAAACCACTTCTTCCTCGACGCGGCCGGCGGCGCCTCAGTGGCGGCAGTTGCCGCTCTCTCGGTCGTCGCCGCCCGCCGGCGCAGCCGCCGCATCGCGGCTGCGCTGGTCGCGCTGCCGGTCGCGTCGTTTCTGGCCTACCGCTTTGCCGGGGAGGCGCGCGACACGGTCTCGACGCTGGCCGCCGTCGCCATCGGCGCGCTGCTCCTGTCGCTCGCGGCAAACCTGCTCTCCGTGTGGCTGAAGGCGGCGGTCTGGCGGCGCACCCTCACGGCGCTTCCCGACGCGCCCCGCCTGACCACGCGCGACCTGCTGCCGAGCGTGTTCATCGGCTTCCTCTTCAACACCGTGCTCGTCGCCCGCCTGGGTGAGGTGGCCAAGGTCGCCGTGCTCCGCCGCCGGCTCCGCCGTGACGGCTCGGAGGTGGGACTGCCCACGATCACCGGCACGCTCGTGGCCGAGCAGCTCGTGCTGGGTGCCGCTCTGGTCGCCGTGGGCGCCGTGCTCGCCCTCACCATCGTCGAGCTGCCCGCGTGGGCCGTGACCACCTTGATCGTCCTCGGTGCGGTGACCGGCGGCGCCGTCGTCGCCGGGCTGCTTGCCAGGCGCGCAAGCATCGAGCTCCCTCCCCGGCTGGCGCGCCTGGCCGGCCCGGCCCGTGAGCTGGCTGCGGGCGGCATGCACATCGCCCGCCGCCCGCGGCAGCTCGGAGCCGCCCTCGCGCTCGGCGCCGGCTCGTGGGCTGCGCAGATCGCCGGGATCTACTGGACGCTCGACGCCGTCGGCCTCACGCACAGCCTGGCCGCCGCGTCCGCCGTCTTCCTCGTGTCCACGCTCGTCGGCCTGTTCCCCGTGATGCCGGGCAACGTCGGCGTGTTCCAGCTGGCCGTCGCCGGGGTGCTCGCCACGTCGTTCGGCGTGTCGGCCGAGGCCGGCGCAGCGTTCGCCGTCGTGCTGCAGGCGAGTGAGGTTGCGCTCGGCGCCGGCATCGGCGCGCTGTACCTTGTCGCCGAGGGGCTGTCGTTCGCCGACCTGCGCCGCCAGGCCGCGCCGGTCAGCACGCTCCCCGCGCGCGATGCGGACGAGCCGCGTCTCGCCTACGCTGCCTGACGCAAGCGAGCGGTGGAGGACCGGTGCGGCGCGTCGTGCTGAGCGGGCTGATCGTTGTGGCGACCATGGCCGGTGCGGCCGCGGGCTGCGGCGTCGCAGCGAGCGCCGGTGACGGATCGTCGGCGGCCTCGAGCACGGCCAAGCCGCCGCCCACCTCGACCGGCCTCACCGACACCGTGCCGGCCACCACGTCGGCTCCGCCTCCGCCCCCGGCGCCGTCGCCGCGGCGGCCGGCGATCACCCGCGATCCGATCCACTACGGCCGTGCGCGGCTGGCCGAGATGTCGGCCTACGCTCGCCGCCACTACGGAATCTCCAGCCACCGGCTGCGGCCGCACGTGATCGTGCTCCACTTCACCGACTCGGGGCCCGGCTCGTACCCGGGCGTCCACGCGCTGTTCGATGCGAACAGGCCCAACGGCGGCGAGCTGCCCGGCGTCTGCGCGCACTTCGTCGTCGACCAGGACGGGACGATCTACCAGCAGGTGCGGCTGACCGTCATGTGCCGCCACGCGATCGGGCTCAACGACCGCGCGATCGGCATCGAGATGATCCAGCAGCAGGGCGTCTCGTCGCACTGGGCCGACCAGCAGATCCTCCACCGCCGGCCGCAGATCCGCAGCGTCCTGCACCTCGTCCGCTGGCTGCAGGCCCGTTACGGGATCGCGGTGCGCAACGTGATCGGACACGCCATGGCGAACGACTCGCCCTTCTTCCACGACCACGAGGGGTGGCGCAACGACCATACGGACTGGCAGCGCGCGGACGTCCTGGCGCTCCGCCGGCGCCTGTGATCCTCGCGATCGACCAGGGGACGACGGGCACCACCTGCCTGGTGGTCGAGGGCGGCGCCGTGCGCGGCCGCGGCCACCGGCCGGTCGAGCAGATCTATCCGCAGCCGGGCTGGGTCGAGCACGACCCCCTCCAGCTCTGGGCGACGGTCACCGGCGCCGCCGAGCAGGCCGTCGCCGACGCGGGTATCGCCGCCCACCAGCTCGAGGCCATCGGCATCACGAACCAGCGCGAGACGACGCTGCTGTGGGACCGGGCGACCGGCCGACCTGTCGCCAATGCGATCGTATGGCAGGACAGGCGCACGGCCGAGGCGTGCGCGGCGCTGCCCGCCGCCCTTCTGCGCGAGCGCACCGGGCTGGTGCCCGACCCGTACTTCTCGGCCACCAAGCTGGCGTGGCTGCTGCGCGAGCACGGCGGCCCAACGTCTGGCCTTGCCTTCGGCACGGTGGATACGTGGCTGATCTGGCAGCTGACCGGCGGCAGCGTGCACGTCACCGAGCCGACGAACGCCTCGCGGACGCTGCTCTGCTCGCTGCACACGCTGGACTGGGACCCCGAGCTGCTCGACCTGTTCGGCGTCCCGGACACGCTGCTCCCCGAGATCAGGCCGTCCAGCGGGCCGTTCGCGGAGGCCGAGCTGCTCGGTGCCCGGCTTCCCGTGCTCGGCGTGGCGGGCGACCAGCAGGCGGCGCTGTTCGGCCAGGGGTGCCTGGAGCCCGGTCAGGCGAAGGTCACCTACGGCACGGGCAGCTTCCTGCTCGTCAACGATGGGCCGCGGCGTGACGAACCGCCGCACGGGCTCGTCCGCACGGCCGCGGCGCAGCCCGGCATCACGGCGCTCGAGGGCTCGGTGTTCGTCGCCGGCGCGGCCGTCCAGTGGCTGCGCGACGGCCTGGGGCTGCTCGCCGACGCGAGCGAGAGCGAGCGGCTGGCGGCGTCGCTGGACGGCAACGACGGGGTCTACTTCGTCCCCGCCCTGGTCGGGCTCGGCTCGCCCTACTGGGACGCGAATGCGCGCGGGCTGATCACGGGGATCACCCGCGGCACCGGCCGGGCGCAGCTCGTCCGTGCTGCGCTGGAGGCCATCGCGTACCAGGTCCGGGACGTCGTCGAGGCCGTGCCCGGCGGCGTGTCGGCGCTGCGGGCGGACGGCGGTGCCGCGGCGAACGGGTGGCTGATGCAGTTCCAGGCCGATCTGCTCGGCATGCCGGTCGAGGTGGCGGCCGAGCGGGAGATGACGGCGCTCGGGGCCGCCGCGCTCGCGGCGGGCGCGCCGCCGAGGCGCCGGCCGGGCCGGGTCTACGAGCCGCGGATGCCGCGCGACCAGGCGGACGCGCTGTACGGCGGCTGGCTGGCTGCCGTACAGCGCGCCCGTACCTGATCAGGCCGGCTCCGGCTCCGCGACTGCTTCGACCGCCAGCTCTGACGCGACGCCGCGAGGGACGAACAGCAGCGTTGCGACCAGCCCGACGACCGCGAGCGCCGCGCCCGCGAGGAACGCCACGTTGAACCCGTCGACCAGCGCATGCGGGAAGACGGTCGCCGGATTTCCGGGATGCGACCCGACGTAGTCGTTCACGCGAGTGAACGTGATCGTCGAGAGGATTGCGACGCCGAGCGCGCCGCCCACCTGCTGCGAGGTGTTGATCAGGCCCGATGCCACGCCCGCCTCGTCGTGACCGACGCCGACCAGCGACGCGATCTGCACCGGGACGAACGAGAAACCGAGCCCCAGCCCCGCGAGGATGAAGCCGGGCAGGAGATCCGCCTGGTAGGAGCCGCCGACCGAGACCTGGGAGAACCAGAGCAGGCCTGCGGTCGTCAGCACCATCCCGGCCAGCAGGACGGTGCGCACGCCGATCTTCGTCACGAGCGCCTGCGAGGCGCCCGCGGCCACGATGATCGTGCCCGCGATCAGCAGGTACGCGAGGCCCGCCTTCAGGGCCGAGTACCCGAGCACCTGCTGCATGTAGAGCGACAGCAGGAAGAACATCGAGAAGATCGACGCGCCCAGCAGGAACCCGACGATGTTGCCTCCGGTCAGCGAGCGCAGCCGGAAGATCGAGAACGGCAGCAGCGGCGCGGCCGCGCGCAGCTCGATGGCCACGAACGCGGCGAGCAGCACCACCGACGCGGCAAGCGAGCCGACCACGAGCGAGGACGTCCAGCTGTGCGAGTCGGTCGACACCAGCCCGTACACCAGCGCCGTCAGCCCGCCGGTCACCGTGATCGCGCCCAGCACGTCGAAGCTCCGGTTCGCCATCTCGACGCGGCTCTCGCCCAGCACCCGCTGTCCCGCGAGGATTACGAGCAGGCCGATCGGCACGTTGAGGAAGAAGATCCACTCCCAGCTCACCTGGTCGGTGAGGATGCCGCCGAGCAGCACGCCGACCGCGCCGCCCATGCCGGCGATCGCGCCCCAGATGCCGAGCGCCTTGTTCCGCTCCTCACCCTCCTGGAACGTGGTGGTGAGGATCGAGAGCGACGCGGGTGAGATGATCGCCGCGCCGAGGCCCTGGATGGCCCGAAACGCGATCAGCTGCGTGTCGGACTGCGAGAGGCCGCAGGCCAGCGATGCGCCCGAGAACAGGACGAGGCCGCCCATGAACAGGCGTTTGCGCCCGAGCAGGTCGGCCACGCGGCCGCCGAGCATCAGGAAGCCGCCGAAGGTCAGGGTGTAGGCGCTGACCACCCACTGCAGGTTCGCGTCCGAGAAGTCCAGGGCCTTCCGGATTGTCGGCAGTGCCACGTTGACGATCGAGACGTCGAGCACCACCATGAACTGGACGGCGCACAGCAGGACGAGCGCCAGCCATTTGTGTGAATGTTCGTTGCTCATGGTTCGGTTCTGCTCCCAGTTGGTGAATGGTTTAGGATACGATACAGTGGTGTATCAAAAGTACGCGCCGAGTGTCAAATTGCCACGATGTCTGATCTGACAACCTCCGAAGAGCTGCGGCGCCCGCCCGGTCGACCGCGAAACGAGGACGCGGACCGGCACATCATCGCGGCCGCGCTGCGCCTGCTTGCCGAGCAGGGGTACGACCGCACGTCGATGGAGGCCGTGGCCGCGGAGGCGGACGTGACCCGGGCGACGGTGTACCGGCGCTGGCCATCCAAGCCGGAGCTGGTCTGCGCCGCGCTCTCGGCGTATCCGGACGACGCCTACGCGGCCGAGCCGGAGGACGTGCGCGGCTTCCTGGTGAACATGCTGTCCGCGTTCCGGGACGGCGTCCAGGCCTGCGACGGCGTTGCGATCTGCAGCTCGCTCTACCTGAACCGGCACGAGCATCCCGAGATGCTCGAGGAGTTCCGCCGGACGATCGTCGAGCCGCGCATGGAGCGGATGGCGTCCGTGCTGGAGGCGGCGATCGCGTCCGGGGGCGTGCGTGAGGGCATCGACGTCGAGATGGTGGTGTGCATGCTGTTCGGCGCCGGCATCCAGCGGATGCTGACCGGCCACAGCCTGCCCTGCGAATGGCCCGAGCGGGCCGTCGACGCGGTCTGGCCGCTGCTGTCGCCCGGCCCCTGACGCCGGCGCGCTACCGCGCCGGGGCTGAGGCCGCGGTCACGGCTTCCACTTGATGCTGCATCCGACCGGCTCGGTCTCTGGGCGCCGCAGCTCGACGCCGGAGAGCACCTCGTCGATGGCCTCCCGCAGCCACACGGCGTTCGCGGCCGGATCGTCATGATCCTCATCCGGCGCGCCGCGGTAGCGGACGCGCATCTCGCGGTCGACGACGAACACGTCGGGCGTGACCTGGGCGCCGAACTCGCGGGCCACTTCCTGGCTCTCGTCGTGGAGATACGGCCCGGGCCAGTCCTCACCGGCGACCCGCTCGCGCATGGCCTGGAGCGAGTCAGCGGGGTAGCGCTCGCCGTCGTTGGGGTTGACGAACACCATCCGGACGCCGCGCGGCTGGTAGTCCCGGGCCACGTCCACCAGGCGGCGGTGCCACGCGAGCGCGTAGGGGCAGTGGTTGCAGGTGAAGACGACGACGACCGGCCCGTCGCCGACGAGCTCGGACAGCCGGTGCTCGCGACCGTCCGTGTCGGGCAGCGCGAAGTCGCTCGCGGCCGCGATCATGCCGCGACCGCCCGCGCCAGCGCCGCGCGGACGGCGTCCGGCTCCGGGGTGGGCGAGACGCGGCCGTCCGCACGGCGGTAGACCCGGCAGGTGAGCGCCGGGGGCTCGTCGCTGGGGAACAGGTCGGCGCCGTCGACGCGGATCGTGGGCGACCCGGGAAACCGCTCGCGCACGGCCTGCTCATCGTCGGCGATCTCGCGGACGTCGACGGCCTCCGGGTCGAGGCCCGCGTCGTCGAGCGCAGCGCGCAGGTCGTCGAGCGCCCGTGTCGTGGACGGGCACCCCTGCCACCAGAGAAGCTCGACATGCGGTGTCACGCCGGGCAGCATACCCGGGCCGGTTCGCCGGAAATCGGCTCGTGCGATCATCTAGGATCGCCAGCCGATGCCGTGCGATCCGCGCCACGCGATCCTCTTCGAGCCGGTCACGATCGGCCCCAAGACGCTCGCCAACCGCTTCTACCAGGTGCCCCACTGCACCGGGTTCGGCGTCGAGAAGCCCTGGTCGCAGGCGCGCCACCGCGCCGTGAAGGCGCAGGGCGGCTGGGCCGCGGTGTGCACCGAGTACTGCACGATCAACCAGGAGTCGGACGAGACGCCCTACGTCTCGGCGCGGATGTGGGACGACCACGACGTCCGCATGCTCGCGATCACCGCCGACCAGGCCCACGAGCTCGGCGCGCTGGCCGGGATCGAGCTGTCACACACCGGGGTGCACGGCGAGAACAGCGAATCGCGCCTGCCCGCGCCCGGCCCGTCGCAGATCGCGAGCGACTTCGCGGTCGGCGTCGTGCCCAAGGCGATGACGAAGCGCGACATCCGCCGCGTGCAGGACGACTGGGTGGCCGCGGCGCGCCGCTCGCGAACCGCGGGATTCGACATCGTCTACGTCTACGGCGCCCACACGTACCTCCCCGGCCAGTTCCTGTCGCCCCACTACAACCGCCGGACGGACGAGTACGGGGGGTCGCTGGCAAACCGTGCCCGCTTCTGGCTGGAGACGCTGGAGCGCGTGCGCGAGGCGGTGGGCGACGACTGCGCAGTCGCGTGCCGGGTGGCGGTCGACGCCCGGGGCGCGCTTGGAGTTGATCTGGACGAGGGCCTGGAGTTCGTCACGCTCGCCGACCACCTGGTCGACCTGTGGGACGTGAACGTCGGCTCGATCGGAGAGTGGTCGCTCGACTCCGGCCCGTCGCGGTTCTTCGCCGAGGGCTGGCAGCTCGAGAGCACGGGCCGGGTGCGCGAGGCCACGCGCAAGCCGATCGTCGGCGTCGGCCGTCTGACCAGCCCGGATCTGATGGCCGACATCGTGCGCAGCGGAGCCTGGGATCTGATCGGTGCAGCGCGGCCGACCATCGCCGACCCGTTCCTGCCGGAGAAGATCCGGCAGGGCCGGGTCGACGAGATCCGCGAGTGCATCGGCTGCAACGTCTGCATCTCGAAGGCCGACAGCCGCCGGCACCTCGGCTGCACCACCAATCCGACCGCGGGGGAGGAGCACCGCCGCGGCTGGCATCCCGAGCACGTGCCGCCGCTCGAACAGCCGATGCACGTCCTGGTGGTCGGCGCGGGCCCCGCCGGGATGGAGTGCGCGATCACGCTCGCGCGGCGGGGAGCGCGCGTCGACCTGGTCGAGCGGGGACCCGCCGCGGGCGGCTCGCTCGCCTGGATCACCCGGCTGCCCGGCTTCGGCGAGTGGGGCCGGCTCGGCGCATACCGTGCGGTGCAGATCGCCCGGCTTCCGAACCTCGAGCTGCACCTGGGCCGCGAGCTGGACGCGGACGCCGTTCGCGGCTGGGGGGCGGACGCCGTGGTGCTCGCCACCGGGTCGGGCTGGTCGGGTGACGGGCTGAACGGCTTCACCCGCGAGCCGATCCCGGGCGCGGACGCGACCCAGCCGCACGTGCTGACCCCCGAGCAGGTGGTGCTCGAGGGCAAGCGCCCGCCCGGCGCCCGCGTCGTCGTCTACGACGCCGACGGGTACTACGCGGGGCCCGGCGTCGCCGAACTGCTCGCCCGGGAGGGTCACCGCGTGGCGCTTGTCACCGCGCACGACACCGTGGCCCCGTTCGCCGCGGAGACCCTCGAGGACGCGCTCACCCGCGACCGCCTGCACGCGGCCGGTGTTGCGATGCGGCGATCGACGGTGGTCACCGGCATCGAGCCCGGCCTGGTGACCGCGACCGGCGAGTTCGGCGAGCCGGAGACGATCGAGGCGGACGGGATCGTGCTCGTCACCCAGCGCGTGTCCCACGACGGCCTTTTCCACGAGCTGGACGGGACGCTCTCCACCCTCCACCGGGTCGGCGACTGCGTCGCGCCGCGGCTGCTGGCCGACGCGGTGTTCGACGCGCACCGCCTCGCGCGCGAGATCGACCGGCCGGACGCCGCGGTCGCCCAGCCGTACCTCCGGGAGCGCCCGATGATGGATCCGCCGCCGGCGGCGACGATGCCCGAGCCGGCCTTCCTGCCCGAGCGGGCTTCGCCGGCGGCCCGGTCCGTCCAGATGCTCGACGGCGACGCCGCGCAGGTCGCAGGGCGCCTGGCCCAGATCGCACGGGAGCATGGGCCGCTGGTCGTCGCCGCAGGGCGCGGCGCGGGCGACGACCTGGCTCCCTTCCGGAGGCTGGCCGAGCTCTGCGGCGCCCGCTTCGCCGTCTCGAGGCCGCAGGTGGAGGCCGGCCGCGCCGTCCGCGCCGAACTGGTCGGCGCAAGCTCCGCCACGGTCAGCCGCGGCACCTATGTCGCCTTCGGCATCTCCGGGGCGCTTCCCCACCTCGTCGGCCTCGGGTCCGGGGCGCGGGTGGTGGCGGTCAACATCGATCGCAGCGCGCGCATCTTCGAGCACGCGGACGTGGGCGCCGTGGCGGACGCGGCCGAAATCGCGAGCCTGATGTGCGACGAGGTGGTTGCGCATGACCTCGAAGCGCCCCCTTTTGGGTGAGGCACTAGACTTCGGGGTGCGCTGAAATCTGGGGTGGCGCACCTACAGGGTGCGCGGCAGCCACGGTGCGCGGGCGAATCTGGGGTCTACTCCTGGTTTTGTCGTGGCGCCATACGTGGCTGTTGCCGAGGTCCCCGGGTTGGAGCCCCCGGGGGCCTCGGCCCGTGCCCGCGAGTTGCCCGCGGCGCATGGCTGCGTGACACTGCCGCCGTCAACGAACGGAGGCGCACATGGCCCGAGATCACGTGGTCGTTCTTGGAGGGGGCAGCACGGGGGAGGCGTTCGTGTCGGCGCTGCGGGAGTACGAGCCCGACACGCCGATCACCCTGGTCGAGCGGGAGCTGGTCGGCGGCGAGTGCTCCTACTGGGCGTGCATGCCCACGAAGGGCATGCTTCGCCCGCTCGAGGCGGTTGCGGCGGCGCGCAACGTGCCCGGCGCCGCCGAAGCCGTCTCGGGTGATGTCAGCTGGGACGGCGTCCTGCGCCATCGCGACGCGATCACGGGCGGCTGGGACGACGCGAGCCAGGCATCGTGGCTGGCCTCGAAGCACGCCGAGCTCGTGCGCGGGGAGGGCCGGGTCGCCGAGCCTGGGGTCGTCGACGCCGGCGGCCGGCGGCTCGAGTACGGGCGCCTGGTCATCGCAACCGGCTCGGTGCCGTCCGTCCCGCCGGTACCCGGGCTCGCCGAGACGGGATACTGGACGAACCGCGAGGCGACGGCCGTGCGGGAGATCCCCGCCAGCCTGATCGTGCTCGGCGCCGGACCCGTCGGGTGCGAGCTTGCACAGTTCTTTCGGCGGATGGGCAGCACGGTGTCGATCGTCGACGTGGCGGAACGACTGCTCCCGCGCGAGCACGCGGACGCCGGCGCGCTGCTCGGACGGTTCTTCGAGGAAGAGGGCATCGCCCTGCATCTCGGTGAGCCCGTCGAGCGCATCGAGCCCGGCATCCGGCTCCACCGCGGCTCCGGCGACGTGGTCGAGGCCGAGCGTCTGCTCGTGGCCACCGGGCGGCGGGCGAACGCGTCGGGCTTCGGCTTCGAGCAGCTCGGCGTGACCACCGGCCGGTCGGGCATTCGGGTCGACGACCGCATGCGTGCTGGCGACGGCGTCTGGGCGATCGGCGACGTCAACGGCATCGCGATGTTCACCCACGCAGGCAAGTACCAGGCGCGCATCGCGGCCGCCGACATGGCCGGGCGGCCGGCGCACGCCGACCACCGCGCCGTACCGGCCGTCACCTTCACGGATCCCCAGGTGGCGTCGGTGGGAGTCACGTCGGGCGACGGGCTGGTGACCGGAGAGCGTGCCATCGACCAGGTCTCGCGGACGTCGACGTACGAGCGGCCGAAGCGGCCGGGGTTCCTCAAGGTGGCTGCCGACCCGGAGCGCGGCGTGCTGGTCGGGGCGGTCGCCGTGGGGCCCGAGGCGGGCGAGTGGCTCGGCCAGCTGACGCTGGCGGTGCGCGCGGAGGTGCCGATCGCCGTGCTGCGCGACACGATCCAGCCCTACCCGACGTTCTGCGAGGCGATCCAGTTCGCGCTCCGCGACCTGCCGCTCTGACCTCCCGTCAGGTGCCAAGCGCCGGGAGCAGCTGGTTCGCCGCACGCCGTCCGCTGCGTAGCGCGCCCTCCATCGTCGCGTACCAGACCGGCTCGGTGTGCTCGCCCGCGAACGCGACCCGCCCGACCATCCGGCTCAGGCGGTCGTCCAGATCCCCCGGGCGGCCGGCTTCGCGCGCGGAGTAAGCGCCGCCCGGCCAGGTTGCGAGCACCGCGGCGTCGGGCACCAGCGCCAGGTCGGGTCTCAGGGCGGCGACGCGCTCGACGTACCCCGCCGGACCGCCGTCGACGGCCAGGGCGTCCACCGCCTCGCCCGAGCCCGCGAACGCGGCGACGAGCGGGGCGACGTCGCCGTCCTCCCCGAGCGCGGTCCACGTCCAGAAGTGGCCTGGCACGGACAGCACGGAGCTCGGCTGCGGCCGCTCCGCCAGCGGGACAGCCAGCTTGGCGGCCTGTCCGTACACGACCTCGTGCTGCGCCGAACGCTTCCAGTCCGGCAGCGGCGGCTCGAGGCGGATGCCGGAGACCGCATGTGCGGGAACCGCGACGATGAGGCCGTCCACCCGCAGGTCGCCGTTCACCACCAGGGACCCGCCGGCGTTCTGGCGCACCTCGCGCGCGGGGGTCGACAGCAGCACTCGAAGTGGTGCTGCGAGGCGCTCCGCGACCTGCTGGTTGCCGCCGGCCACGCGGCGGGCCTCGCCCTCCCGGAACAGATGGCCGACGTCGCGGACGGCGTCCGCCGCCAGGCGCGACGTCTCGTGCGCGTAGCTGACCTGTATCCGGCAGGCGATCAGCTCTCGCGCGCCCGCGTCGAGATGCAGGCGCGCGAGCAGCTCGTCGACGGTCGCTCCGGCACCGTCGCCGCGGGCGAGCGCCGTCTCGACGACCCGGAGCGCACGCTCGAGACCCGGGCCGTCGACGCCCATGCCGCCTCGCGGCTCGCGCCGCGCGAAGCTCATCCCCATCGGTGCCAGCTCGAGGCCGAGCCGGCCGATCAGCTCGGGCAGCACCTCGTAGCCCTCCGTCACGAACTCCGCGCCCATCTCGATCACCGAGCCGTCGGGGAGGCGCTGGGACCAGACGCGGCCGCCGACGCGGTCGCCCGCCTCGAGGACGATCGGCTCGACGCTCGCGCGGGCCAGCTCGTCGGCGGCCGCGAGGCCCGCGAGCCCGCCTCCGATCACCGCGACCGCCGTCACGCGCGGGCGATCACGAGCAGCCCGACGATCCCGAGCGCGTAGGTCAGGGCGACGGTGGCCGAGTCGAGCCCCATGCAGAGCACCTGCCTGCGCGGGCGGAAGATCAGGCCGGCGATGTAGATGGTCGTCAGCAGCCCGCCGAGCGCGGTCAGGTAGATGTCGGTGCTCTGCGCCTGCGGCAGCACGGCCCGCCCGCCGAGCAGATCGGCGACCAGGAAGAGGACGGGGAGGAACGCGTTTCCTCCGAAGATGTCGCTGACGGCCAGCTGGTAGTCCTCGAGCTTGACGGACGCAAGGCCGGTGGATACCTCGGGCAGCGCCGTCGCAGCGGCCAGGATCGTCGCGCCGAACACCACCCCCGTCATGCCGATGTGCGACGCGATGTGCTCGCCGCTGCGCTCGAGCGCGATGCCGCCGGCCAGCGTGGCGAGCGCTGCGGCCGTGAAGACGACCACGGCCCTGGCCGTGCCCATGCGCTTGGCGACCTGCTCGCGCGAATGGCCGCGAGGCTTCGGCTGGCCGTCAGGGGCGCTGCCGGAAGCGTGCCAGGGCAGCCCCCGCCGCGCACGGCCGATCAGCGCGAGGCCGAGCAGCCAGACGGCCACGATCAGCAGTGCGGCCGGCTCCATCCGCAGGATGGTGGCGGAGGGCAGCTGCGTTCCCATGACGACGATCACGAGCACCGCGATCACCAGCCCCGCCTCGAGCACCAGCGTCAGTGAGGCGGCCCGGTACATCAGCGCGGCCGAGCGCCGGAGCCCCACGAGGTCGATCACGGCGAGCACGACCGTCTGGAGGGCGATGCCGCCCAGGATGTTGCCGATGGCGATGCCCAGCGTGTGCGCGAGAGCCGCGCTCGCGGTGATCGCGATCTCGGGCAGGTTGGTTGCGACCGCCAGGAGGATCAGCCCGCCCAGCGCCTCTCCCAGCCCCAGCCGGTGCGCGAGCACGTCGGTCGTCTTCGAGAGCTGGATGCCGGCGAACCAGACGGCGGCGGCGGCGACGCCGAATACGGCGATCAGCGCGGGCAGTGGCAGGGAGTCCACGTCAGCCTGCCGCGACCGGCCGCCCGGCGGCATCGAAGGCTCGGATCGGCACGGCGGCGGCCGGTGTCCCCTCGAACCCGTCGGAGAACATCGTGAACAGCAGGACGTCGCTTCGCGGCCGCCCCGGAGCCGTCGGCGGCAGCCGCCGCCGAAGCAGCGCCTCCCGTCTGTAGCCGAGCCGCTCCGGGATGCGGGCGCTCCGCTCGTTCCGGGGATCGACGCGGATCTCCATGCGGTCGACGCCGCAGATGCGGAGCCCCGCCCGCGTCAGCGCGGCGGCCGCCTCTTCGGCCAGCCGCTGCCCGGTCGCGTCCGTGCGGATCCAGTATCCGATCTCGAGCGCGTCCAGGCCGCCGCGCGGGTGCAGGCCGGTCCCGCCCAGCACGCGCGACCCGTCCGGGGAGAAGATGCCGTAGATCGCGTCCTCGCCGCTGTCGAACTGCGCGCGGAACCCTCGCAGGAGCTCGATCCGCCGGTCGATGGAGATCGGCTCGTCGTGCACCCACGGCATCCATTCGCTCAGCTCGGGCAGGCTGGACGTGACGGCGTCCTCGAGCAGCGGGGCGTCGCCGGGATTCCAGCAGCGCAGGAGCAGCCGGTCGGTCTCGATGCGGTAGGGCGGGGTCGCCACGCAGGCGCCATGGTATTCGCTTGCGCCGCTCAGTCAGGCGGTCTCCGCGCGGTGACCCACACGAACTCGATCGGCCGGCCGCCTTCCCGCTGCGTCTCGTCTTCGGCCTCGAGGATGTCGAAGCCGGCCGAGCGGACCGTGCGGAGGAGCTCCGCGCGCGGCATGCCGTCGATGAACATCGGCACGCCGAGCCACTCGTGTACGCCGCCGAGCCCCTCGTCCAGCGGCTCCGCGCTGAGGAGCAGGCGGCCGCCGGGCCGCAGCCAGCCGAGCACCCGCCGCAGCACCTCGGAGAGCTCCGCGGCCGGGATGTTGTCTACGAGGTACAGCGCGAGCACCGCGTCGAAGGACGCCGGCGCGAGTGCGAGCGTCCGGACGTCGGCGCAGACGACCGCCGCCGCGGGGACGTTCCGCCGGGCGCGCGCCGCCTGCTCCGGTGAGACGTCCACCGCCGTGACCGCGTGCCGCTCGGCCAGCTCGAGCGTCGCCGGCACGCCGTTCCCGCACCCGAGGTCGAGCACGCGGCTGCCGGCCGCGAGCCCCGCAGCGAACGCTCGCACCCGCCGCATCCGCGGCCAGGGGTCGTTCGGCGACTCCAGCGCGGCGTAGGCGTCGGCGACCCGGTCGTAGCCCTCCGCAATCATCCGTGCGATCTCGTCGCCCATGGTCGTACAACGGCGGCGGCCCGCGCCGCGTGAGATCCGGCTCAGGAGTTGTTCAGGATGAACAGCACGAAGTAGCCGACCAGCAGGATCGCCCACCCGGCGAGCTGGACGAGGTCGAGCACACGCCGCCACGAGAACACGAGGCTCTCGCGGACGGTCGCGTCGATCGCCGCCAGGCTCTCGAGCTTGCCGCTCACGCTGCGCCGCCAGTCGTCGAGGTAGAGGCGGTCGACGAGCAGCTGGTAGACCCGTGCCGAGTACCAGTTCCCGATGAAGAGCAGCGACTGGGCCGTCTTCTCGAATGCGAGCAGCAGCTCGAGCCGCTGCTCGACGACCGTGGCGATCGTCCGCTGGCGCCCCGGCCGCCACCTCGGGCGCGGGTCGTCGAGCTGGCGGCGCAGCTCCTCGAGGTTTCGCTCGATCGCCCGGTCGAGCATGCGGTAGCGGAGCAGCTGGTAGTTCCCGATCTTGCACAGGTCGATGTCGTACTGGTGGCCGCCCGCCTCGGTGACGATCACGCCGCCGAGCCAGTCCACGACGGTCATGTCGGACGAGGACCAGCGGGCGCGCGAGCGCAGGATCTCCTCCACCTGGAGCGGATCGGGACGCTTGGGCAGCGAGCGCACCAGCCGGGCGAGCGGCACCGCATGTGTTTGGACGAACGCCTCCGGGTCGTCGCTCCCGTCGACGAGCACGAGCGAGTACCGGACCTCGAGGTCCCCGCTCTGCGCGCCCGCCTGGCGCACCAGCTCGTCACCGAGTGCCTCCTCGATCGCCTGCTTCCGCAGCGGCGCGTCCTCGGCCAGGGCGTCCGCCAGGCGGTACCGGCAATCCGCCACCCATACCCGCTCGTCCAGCACCTGACAGCTCACGTCGGCCCGCACGCCGTTCGCGTCGACCGCGCGGCCGCCGGCCGACCGGAACTCGATGTCGACGGCGAAGAAGTCGGGTGCGTCGCGAGGCTCGGGGGCGGGCTCGAGCGCGCCGGGCGGGGCCGAGCCGGCGGGGAGCAGCAGCAGATGGCAGATGTCGAGATCCACGGCGCCTTGCGCCGCGGACGCTACTGCACCTCGATGGAGAACCGGGCGCGGTACTCCTCGCCGGGCTGGAGCACGGCAAGGCCCTCGCCGCTCGCGAGCGCGTTCGCCGGTGCGGTCATCGGCTCGAAGCACACGACGTCCGCCTCGGCAGGGGCGAACAGCTGGGTGAATGGGTACCCCTCGCCGAACGTCACCGTGATCCGGCGGTCGGCTCCCGCGAGGCTGAACACCGTCCCCTGGGCGACGTCCGCGTAGCCGTCGTCGAACGTCCGGCTCCCGAGCGGGCCGGAGGCGACCGGTTCGCGGATCCGCTGCCCGGTCGGGATGCCCCGCTCGTCGAGCACGAGCCGCCGGTCGACCGGCGCCTCGATCTCCCAGCCCGGCCGCGGTGCTCCCGGGATCCGCAGGTACGGGTGGTATCCGAACGCGACCGGGACGGGGACGTCAGCTGCGGCCGACAGCGTGGTGGTGATCTCGAGCCGCGATCCGGCGAGCCGCGCCTCGACCTCGACGCGGTGGGGGAACGGGAAGATCCGTCCCAGCTCGGGGCTGCGGCCGCTGTCGAGGTGCGCGACCACCCTGGCGTCGTCTGCGGTTGCGCTGTGCGTCGTCACTTGGAAGGGGAGGTAGCGGGCGAGCGCGCCGTGGATCGGAAGCCCGTGCTCCTCGAGGTGGAGCACCGCCAGGTCGGGCGGGAAGCTGACATCCCTGCCGGCCGCCCGGTACGAGGTGCCGTCGAGCCGGTTGGCCCAGGGAAAGAGCAGCGGGACGCCCATCGTCGACCCGCGCCGGGCGTAGGCCGCCAGACCGCTGCGCCGGCCCAGCAGCTCCTCACCGCGGTGGAGAAGGGTGCAGCAGACCATCCCCAGCTCGGGCACCAGCTCCGCTCGCGTCTCGCCTGCCGGCGCCACCAGGGCCCGGGCGGCGTAGCCGTCGCACATGGTAGTGGCCACGCTGTGCATCGCCGGGTCAGTCGCGGTCGGGCCGCCCCGCGTTGCGCATCGCCTTGCTCACCGAACGCCACCGCCGCCGCTCGTCAGCCCGCGCCCGCTTGTCCTGCTTCAGCTCCTGGAAGCGAAGCTCGCGGAGCAGCTTGGTGTAGCTCGCGAGCCGCTCTGCAGGCAGCGTCCCCGCCGTGATCGCCGCGGTGACGGCACAGCCGGGCTCCTCTTCGTGCCGGCAGTCGGTGAAGCGGCAGCTCGTCGCCAGCTCCTGCACGTCGGAGAAGGTCTGCTCGAGCCCGGCCCCGCCGTCGCCGTCCCAGAGCCCGACCGACCGCATGCCGGGCGTGTCGATCACGACCCCGCCCGCCGGGAGTGGGATCAGCTCGCGGTGCGTCGTGGTGTGGCGGCCGCGGCCGTCCTGCCGCACGTCCTGCGTGCGCAGCCGCTCCTCGCCGATCAGCTGGTTGATGAGCGTCGACTTCCCGGAGCCCGAGAGGCCGAGCAGCGCGACCGTGCGGTGGCCCTCGAGGTGTCCGCCGATGCGGTCGAGCCCCTCGCCGGTCGCGACGCTGACGGCCAGCACTTCGACACCGAAGGCGACCGACTCCGCCTGCCGCACGGCGCCCTCGACATCGTCGCACAGGTCGGTCTTCGTCAGCACGATCACCGGGGTCGCGCCGCTCTGCCATCCCAGCGTCAGGTACCGCTCGAGGCGCCGCAGGCTGAAGCGCTGGTCGAGCGCGTTCACGAGGAACACGACGTCGACGTTGGCGGCGACCACCTGCTCGAGCGTCTCCTCGCCTGCCGCCTGCCGTGTGAAGCTCGTTCGCCGCTCGAGCAGGGCTCGCACCGCGGCGTCGTCGCCGCCGGGTACGGCGGGTCGCACGGCCGCCCAGTCGCCCACCACGGGGGGCGCCACTCGGGGCGGCACCGCCGCCCGGTGGACGACGTCAGCGGCCAGCACGGTGCACACGCCGCGGTCGACGCGTGCCACGCGTCCCGGCACCGCTCCGCCGGTGTCCAGTGCGTCGAACTCCTGCTGTCGTCGGTCGTCCCAGCCCAGCCGGGGCAACCGCTCGCTCTCGGCCGTCCCGGCGGGCGGCCACGAGGGGAAGTCGGTCACGTCACTCTCCAGGTAGAAGATTCTCCCCCGGAGGCCGCGAGACTCAGCGCTGCGGCCGGAGGGGGCATGCGCGATGGCTCTTCTGCGAGGTCACAACCATGGTCCCACCTCCTTGGCGGTTTCGCCGGTCTGCGTGCAGGGCAGCATAGCAACCGGGTGCGTCGAGCAGTTGGCGCGCACCCGGCACGGGGCAGCTACCCTGTGCCGGCTCCATAGCGGGTCGCCGGGGTCGGCGCACCCATCTAGCGCTCTCTGCACCCGGAGGCATGCCTTCCGGTGAGCGCCGTCCTGTCCCCGAGTAGGAGGTCGAATCCTGCGGAAGGCACTGCTCATCGCCGTCGTCATGCTGGCGGCTACCACCCATACGGCATTGGCTGACACGAGCACCACCGCCACGAGCACCGACGAGCAGCTGCTCGCGCACGCTCGTACCGTCCACCATCTCCACCACCTGATCCGCCACCGGCGCCACCGCGCGGTGCGCCTGGCCCGGAGCCTCGGCATCCGCTACCGCCCGCACCGGACCTACAGCACGGACGTCGACCACCTCCGCCACGTCGCGCACAAGCTGAGGAAGCGCAACCGTCACTACCGCGCGCTGCGCCGCCGGCTGTTCCCCAAGCTTCGCTGTATTCACCACTACGAAGGTGCCTGGAATGCGTACAACGCCGCCGGCCCGTACTACGGCGGGTTCCAGATGGACCCGGCGTTCATGCAGCGCTGGGGGGCCGACAAGCTGCGGAAGTACGGCGGCGCCGACGCGCGCTCGTGGTCCGCTCGCGACCAGATGGCGGTGGCAAGCCGCGCCGCGCGTCACATCGGCTTCGGGCCCTGGCCGCACACGGCCGCGATGTGCGGGCTGCTGTAGCGCCGAACCACGTATGCACAACGGGGCCTGAGCGCGCTCGCGCGGCTCAAGCAGGGCGGCCGCACCGCCGATGTCGGTACCGTGGCCTCTTCCGACCGACTCCGCGCGCTCGTGGACCTGTCGCGGACGCTTGCCTCCAGCTTCGACCTGGAGGAGGTGCTGCGGCGCTTCACAACGCATGCAACGGCCGTCACCGGCGCCGCGGCCACCTCCGTCTCACTCTGGGACCGCCAGCATGACGTCCTGCGGACGCTGACCGACTACCACAGCAACGTCACGCACGAGGTTGCCGACACGGACACGGAGTATCCGCTCGACGACTACCCACAGTCACGGCGGGTGATGGAGGACCGTATCGCGCTGGTGATCCGCACGGCCGACGCGAGCTGCGACCCCGCCGAGCGCGCGATCCTCGAACAGAACGGCTACGCCTCGATGCTGATGCTCCCGCTGCTCTCGCGTGGCGAGCCGATCGGGCTGATGGAGATCGCCGACGTGCGCGACCGCGCCTGGGACGAGGATCTCGAGTTCTACCGGGCACTCACCGACGTGCTCGCCGTCGCGGTGCACAACGCGGTGCTCCACGACGAGTTCCGCAAGGCCGAGTCGCAGTACCGGGCGCTGGTCGAGAACCTGCCCGCGATCACCTATGTGGACGAGGCCGGCACCGGAGATCCGATCTACGTCAGCCCGCAGATTCTCGATCTGATGGGCGTCCCCGCCGACGAGTGGCTCGACGGCTTCGACGGGTGGGAGCGCCGGATGCACCCTGACGACCGGCACACGATCGAGACGTACCGGCGCACGGTCCAGACGGGAGAGCCGTACAGCTCGCAGTACCGGATGCGCGGGCTGGACGGCCGCACGCGCTGGTTCCGCGACGACGCCGTCGCCGTGCGCGACGAGCACGGCGTTCCGCGGCTGATTCAGGGCGTGATCTTCGACGTCACCGAGCAGAAGACCGCCGAGAACGAGCTGCTTGCGTCCGAGGCGCGGTTCCGCGAGATGCTCGAGAACGTGCGGCTCGCCGCCGTCATCACCGATCCGCACGGGGCGATCGTCTTTTGCAACGACTACTTCGCCGAGCTCTCGGGATGGTGGACGGACGAGCTGATCGGCCGCGGGTGGATCGAGACGTTCACGACCGAGGAGGATCGCGACCTCGAGCTGCGCGCCTCAGAGACGGTGCAGCGCGGCGCCGTGATCTCGCACTACGAGAGCGCGATCCTCACGCGCACCGGCGAGCGGCGGTTGTTCTCGTGGAACAACACGCTGCTGCGCGATGCCGACGGCAACGTGTTCGGGCAGGCCTCCCTGGGCGAGGACATCACAGACCGCCGGCGCGCGGAGCAGGAGCTGGAGCGGCTCGCGTACCACGATCCGCTCACGGGCCTGCCCAACAGGATCCTCTTCCAGGAGCACCTGGAGGTCGCCCTCGCCCGCGCGCAGCGCGGCGGGCGCGGCGTGGCGGTGCTGTACGTCGACCTGGATGACTTCAAGCTCGTCAACGACAGCTTCGGGCACGGCGCCGGCGACCAGCTGCTCTGCGAGGTCGCAGCCCGGCTGACCGGCTCCACGCGGGCGACCGACGTGGTCGCGCGTCAGGGCGGCGACGAGTTCCTGATCCTGATCGCCGATGTCGACACGACCGAGGAGGGGGAGGAGGTCGACGTCTCGGAGGTCGCCCGGAGGGTCGCCGACCAGGTGCGCGCCGCGCTCCAGGCGCCGGTGGTGCTCGCTGACACGGAGATCTACACCAGCGCCAGCCTCGGCATCAGCCTGTTTCCCGTCGATGCGCAGGACGCGGAGAGCCTGCTCAAGCACGCCGACATCGCCATGTACAAGGCGAAGGAGTCGGGCCGCGACGGCTACCAGCTGTTCTCGGCCACGGGGCACGACCCGCGCGCGCAGCTCTCCATGGCCGGCCGCCTGCGGCGTGCGGTCGAGCGCGAGCAGCTGATCCTGCACTACCAGCCGCTGGTCGCGCTCGACACCGGCGAGATCGTCGGCGCCGAGGCCCTGCTGCGCTGGCAGGACGACGACCGCGGCCTGGTGATGCCCGGCGACTTCATCCCGCTGGCCGAGCGAACCGGCCTGATCGGGCCGATCTCGGATTGGGTGATCGAGGAGGCCTGCCGCCAGAGCGCCGAGTGGCGGGCGCAGGGGCTCGACCTCTACGTCTCGGTGAACCTGCCCGCGGTGTTCTGGCAGCCGACGGCGATGCGGCAGGTGCTCGCCACCATCGAGCGGTTCGGGCTCTCCGCCGACCGGATGATGGTCGAGATCACCGAATCGACCGTGATGGCGGACACGCTTCGGTCGGAGCCGATCATCGCCGAGCTCCACGAGCGCGGCCTGCGGCTGGCCATCGACGACTTCGGCACCGGCCACTCGTCGCTCTCGCGACTGAACCAGATGCTGGTGACCACACTCAAGATCGATCGCTCGTTCATCGCCGACCTGCCGCACGACGCGAGCGCCGCGGTGCTCGTCTCGACGATCATCCAGCTTGCCCGCAACCTCGGCCTGCATCCGCTGGCCGAGGGCATCGAGACCGAGGAGCAACGCCGCTTCCTCGTCGAGCACGGCTGTCCGCTGGGCCAGGGATTCCTCTTCTCGCGCGCCGTGCCGGCGGCCGAGATCCACGCCCTCTACCGGGCGCGCCGCGAGGCCGCGTAGCGCCTCGGCGATCGCCCGGGTGGGCGGCGCGTGCCGCCCACCCGAGGTCTCGCGGTCAGCTCAGCTGCAGATCGAGCCGGGCTGCGATGTCGCGCAGGTGTTGCCGGTGAACGTGTTGTTGAACCCGGAACCATCCCAGAAGATGTCGAACGCCTGGTTGCCGGTGATCACGTTGTGGCGGATGTGATCGTTGCGCACCGGGCTGCCGCCGAAGGGCTTGGCCGACACCAGCACCACGCCACCCGACACGATGCTGTCGCCGCTCGGGACGTTGTTCGTGATCGTGTTGTCGTGGAGGACGGTGTGGCGTGCACCGAACAGCAGGACGCCGATGCCCGAGAGCGGCGGTGCGCCCTCGTCATCAGCCGCGCACGCCTTGGTGTTCGCCGTGGCCGTGTTGTCCCACATGATCATGTCGTGCAGGCCGCCGGTCTCGCCGTCGTCGAGCAGGAAGGCGCCGATGCAGTTGCCCCACATCGTGTTGTCATGCACCAGCCCATGGGCCGAGTGCCGGATGAAGATGCCGTACTGGTTGCCCGACGCGCTGTTGTGCGCGATGACGTAGTCGGCATCCGGCGAGTCGCCCAGGTAGAAGCCGGGCTCTCCGTTGTTCCGCGCGACGTTCCACAGGTACGCGCCGCCGTGCTGGATGAAGCCGGCGATCCCGTAGCCGGTGTTGCGCAGCGCCTTGACGTGCTCGATCCGGCTGTCCGCGACGTGGACCATGAACAGGCCGTCGCCGTGGAACCCGACGATGCGCAGGCCGCGGATCGTCGTCTCGCGCACGGGTGCGCCGATGGGCGCGCCGGTCTGGAAGTCCATGCCGCCGAGCACGCAGATGCCGTCGACCTCGGGGGCGGCCGCCTGCGCGCACAGGCCGCGCGGGTGCGCGGGCTGGCGGAGCGTTGCGTGCCGGCCGACGATGGTGAGCCGGCTCTTGCGGATGGTGAGGCTCTCGTGGTAAACGCCGCGGTGCACGACGATCGTGTCGCCCGGCGAAGCGTGGCGAATCGCACGCTGGATCGACCCTCCCGGCCAGACATGCCACGTGGCCGCGAACGCGGACGTGGTGGAGACGAGCAACGCGGCCAGCGCGAGCAGGAGCGTCACAACGAGTCGTTTCACAGGTCCCCCTCCCTGAATCGGTGTGTGCGCGAAGACCGTACCGGGTCACCCGCAACGTGTAAAGGCGGGGGGATGCGACCCCGCGTGCGCGCGCAACTATCCTTCAGACATGTCCATCTCCATCACGCCCGAGGCGATCGCGAAGGTGCTCGAAGTCCGCTCGCGGGAGCACGACCCGGACGACCTGGCGCTCTGGGTCGAGATCGTGGGGATCGCCGGCTCCGCCTACGAGTACGACATGGCGTTCCTCCGCAGGGACGAGATCGACGAGACGGATGTCGTCGTCGAGCACGACGGGCTCACGATCGTGGTGCCGCGGCTCGACGGCCCTGCCCTCGAGCAGGCGACGATCGCGCTGGACGGCCGGCTGGGAGGCGGTCTGGTCATCGACAATCCGAAGGCGCCCGCGCCGACCAGCCCGGCGCTCGCGCTCCCGCCGCTGCCGCAGCTGGAAGGCAGCGTCTCGGAGCGCGTCGACCAGGTGCTGACCCTGCAGATCAACCCTGCCATCGCAACGCACGGCGGCAGCGCCGAGCTCGTGGCCGCCGAGGGTGACACGGCATACGTGCGGCTCGGCGGCGGATGCCAGGGCTGCGGGATGGCGGCGATGACGCTGAAGCGGGGCGTGGAGTCGGCGATCCGCGCGGCGGTGCCGGAGATCGAACGCGTGATCGACGTGACCGACCACGCGGCCGGCGCGAGCCCGTACTACCAGCCGGCCTCGTAGCGAAAATCCCGCACGTTGCGGACTTGCGGGTTGCAGGCGCGGGCACGCATCGGTAGCTTTCCGTCTGCGCCGCTCAGGGCAGCCGAGTAGGTCGAACCCGGGCAGACGGATCGTAGAGGCGACTCGAACGTTCGTTTGACCGGTGGACGAAAGGCACGCCGGAGCGGCGAATCTTGTTAACGCCTGGGGGCTGGGGTACTCGAGTGCCACGTGCCGACCGGCCGGGTCAGCCCCTGCCGGGTCAGCCCCGATCCGAGCCCCACCGGCCGGGTCAGCCCCTGGCGGGGCAGACCCGATCCAAGCCCCACCGGCCGGATCAGCCCCTTGCGGGGCAGACCCGATCCAAGCCCCACCGGCCGGATCAGCCCCTTGCGGGGCAGACCCGAGCAACGGTCGCTACGCCTCCAGCTCCACCAGCTGGAAGGCATCCACGTCCACCAGCCCGCGGTCGGTGATCTTCAGCGCCGGTATCACGGACAGCGCCAGGAACCCCATCGCGTGGAACGGCGCATCGATCTGGCAGCCGAGCGCCTGCACCGCGGCGGCCAGCTGCTCGCTCTGGCCGAGGACGGCGGCCAGTGGCTGGTCGCTCAGGAGCCCGGCGACCGGCAGCGGCAGCTCGGCGCGGACCCCTCGCTCTTCGACCACGACCATCCCTCCGCCCAGCTCCGCAAGCCGTGCGATCGCGCGCGCCATGTCGCCGTCGTCGACGCCGACGCAGACGATGTTGTGGGCGTCGTGCGCGACCGTGGAGGCGATCGCGCCGCGCTGGAGCCCGAACCCTCGCACGAACCCGACCGCGTGCCGCCCCGTGCCGAGGTGGCGCTCGACGACGGCGATCTTCGCCATGTCGCGGCCGGGATCCGCGCATGCGAGGCCGTCGCGGACGGTCGGCGCCTCGGTCAGAGCAGACGTCACGATCTGGCCGGGGATCAAGCCGATCACACGCACGGGCGCGCCGTCCGAGCGGACATGCAGGTCGTTCGAGGAGATCGGCTGCACGCGCACCGTGCGCCGCGCCCACTCGGGCACCGGTGGGGTGGGCGGGTACTCTGGCGGGCGGCCTTCCTTGAGCACGATCTCGGGGACGAACCGCTCGAGGTCGCGCAGGATCAGCAGGTCCGCGCGCCGGCCCGGCGCAACGGCACCGCGATCGTGCAGCCCGTGCCACGTGGCGGCGTTGTGCGAAGCCATCGTCAGCGCGTCCCGGGCGTCGATGCCCCGTTCGACCGCGCGGCGCACCATCGAGTTCACATGTCCTTCCGCGGCGATGTGCGCGGGCTCGCGGTCGTCCGTGCAGAAGGCGATCCGTCCTGGGCCGAACTCCTGGACCAGCGGCAGCAGCGCATCGAGGTTGCGGGCGCCGGACGCCTCGCGGATCAGGAGCCACATGCCCGCGCGGAGCCGCTCCCGGCCCTCCTCGAGCGTCGTCGCCTCGTGGTCGGAGCCGATCCCGGCCGCGGCGTACGCCTGCAGCAGCGGGCCGAGCACCCCGGGGGCGTGGCCGTCGACGTGCGCGGCGCCGCCAAGCGCCAGCTTGGCGAGCTCGGCCTCGTCGCCCGCGATGACGCCCGGGAAGTTCATCATCTCCGCGAGCCCGAGGACGCGCCGGCGGCGCAGCAGCCCCTCGAGGTCGCCGGTCGTGAGCGCCCTGCGCGGCGACTCGAAGGAGGAGGCCGGCACGGACGACGGTGCCATGAAGAAGACATCGAGCGACAGCTCGGCGCAGGCATCGGCGAGCCAGTGGACGCCGTCGGTTCCAAGCACGTTCGCGATCTCGTGCGGATCGGCGACGACCGATGTCGTTCCCAGCGGAAGCACGAGGCGGGCGAACTCGTCAGCGAGCAGCATGGAGGATTCAAGGTGGACGTGGGCGTCGATCAGGCCCGGGACGACGTACCGGCCCGCCGCGTCGAGCTGCTCCCGGCCCTCGTAGCGGCCGACGCCGGCGATCCAGCCGTCGCAGACTGCGACGTCCGCGTCCAGCCACTCGCGGGTGTGCACCGAGAGCACCCGCCCGCCGCGGATGACGAGATCCGCGGGCTCGTCGCCCCGGGCCACCGCCAGTCGCCGCAAGAGGTCGGTCATCGGGGAGGAGTGTATGTGTATTCTGTTCTGAATACGCGCAAAATGCGCCGAAAACCGGGTTGCGCGTGGGCTCTCCGTGCCGTACCTTCACTCCTGCGCCGCTCAGGGCAGCCGAGTAGGTCGAACCCGGGCAGACGGATCGTAGAGGCGACTCGAACGTTCGTTTGACCGGTGGACGAAAGGCACGCCGGAGCGGCGAATCTTGTTAACGCCTGGGGGCTGGGGTGCTCGAGTGCCACGTGCCGACCGGCCGGGTCAGCCCCTGCCGGGTCAGCCCCGATCCGAGCCCCACCGGCCGGGTCAGCCCCTGGCGGGGCAGACCCGATCCGAGCCCCACCGGCCGGGTCAGCCCCTGGCGGGGCAGACCCGAACGGTCGGCGAGTGATCGCTCGTCTAGTCGCCTGCTGCGACGGAAGCGGGAGCGTCCGGGATGTCGATCGTGCGGATCGGGCCCGTGAACCAGTTCTTCGCCCACAGGTTCCAGGAGAGGAATGCGTAGAGGGCCACCAATCCGACGATCACCGGGCAGTAGTTGATCAGCCCGTTGTCCCAGGCGAAGTCCGCGTTGCCCGGGATGCCGCCCGGTGACGTCGGCATGAACGCGATCAGGCACACGACGATCACCTCGACGATCGCCACCGGGCACATCCACCTGTACCGCGAGCCGAGCGTCCAGGGCCCCGGCACGAACTTGTCCCCCATCCGCCAGCGGAGGTAGACGGGGATGACATACGCGATGTAGAGGCCCACCACCGTGACCGAGGCCAGCGCGTAGAACGCCACGGGCACCCTCGAAGCGTTCCCGTAGAGCGCTGGGAGCGTCACGATCGCGGCAACGGTGGCCATGGCAAGGGTCGCATTCCGCGGGGCCCGGTTGGCCGCGACACGCGACCAGATCTGGTGGCCGGGGACGGCACGGTCGCGGCTGAAGGCGTACATCATCCGCGAGGCGCTCGTGAGGCCGGAGCCGCCGCAGAAGAACTGGCCGATGGTCGAGATCACCATGATCGTCTTGAATCCGGCCAGGCCCAGCGCGGTCGCGAAGATGCCGATCGACGAGCCGGCTCCATACGGGTTCGCGGTCGAGATCACGTCCGCGTTCTTCACGGCGAACAGGAAGCACAGCAGGACGATCCAGCCGCCGATCGCCGAGTAGAAGACCGACCGCCACAGGCCCTGCGCGGCCGCCTTCGACGCTCCTGTCGTCTCCTCGGAGAGGTGAGCGGAGGCGTCAAAGCCGGTGATCGTGTACTGCGTGAGAATCACCCCGAGCGGCACCACGTACAGGAAGAACTTGAGGCTGCTCGTTCCGCCCGAGAAGCCGGAGTTGTTCACCCAATGCGTGAACACGAACGACACGCTCTGGTGCGTCGTCGGGCCGAAGATCAGCACCAGGACGACGATTGCCGGGCCGATCACGTGCCAGTAGGCGGACGCGTTGTTCCAGTACGACAGGATGTGCGCGGGAAACAGGTTCAGGAGGACGTGGATCACCAGGATCCCGAGGAAGATCAGGAAGATGTACTTCAGGTTGAACGCGTCGTAGCTCGTGTCGAACAGGCCGATGGTGTACGAGAGGAACGACGCGCACGCATAGTCCACGGACGCCACCACGGCGACCAGGCCGATCAGATTGAACCAGCCGGTGAACCATCCCCAGCTCGGGCCGCCCAGTTTCGACGACCAGTAGTAGATGCCGCCGGCGGTGGGCATGGCCGAGAGCACCTCGGACATGCAGAACGCCACGATCAGGATCAGCGACGCGACGACCGGCCAGCCGATCGCCACCATCACCGGGCCGCCGTTGTTCCAGGCCGCGAAGAAGTTCGTGAAGCAGCCGGCGAGGATCGAGATGATCGAGAACGAGATCGCGAAGTTGGTGAATCCCCCCCACGAGCGCTCGAGTTCCTGCTTGTAGCCCAGCTCGGCGAGAAGGCGCTCGTCCTCGTTCATCGGGCGGGCTGCTGGCGATTGATCGCTCATGCGAATCCTCCTGACGCGTTGGTGCGGGAAGCCACGGGGCGCCGAGTATACGGCGTGCAGTGAGCCCATTCGACCCGGCAGGACGCAACTCCTTGGCGCAGAACTCGTTCGCGGTGCAACCCCCGCTGTCCCCCGTCGCGCTGCGAATGGCCGGCCTCGCGCTGCTGTTCGTCGCGTTCGGCAGCCTGCTCGCCGCCCAGCGGTCGCTGACGACCCACGAGACGGGCGCGCTCGTGCTCGCGTTCTGCGCCGTCATGACGGGGGCGCACCTGCTCACCGCCCGCCCGCCGTCGCGCCGGGCCGCCGAATCGAACCTGGCCGCGCTGCTTGCTGCGGCCACGCTCCCCGTCGGCATGCTGCTCGTCTTCTGGCAGCGGCCGGGACTCGATGCGACCGTGTTCCTGCTGTTCGGCGTCGCAAACGGCGCCGCATCGAACGCCCTGCTCGCCACCGCGCTGGTCGCCGTCGCGGCGTTTGCCGCCGGCCGTCAGCCCCGCTGGCTGCTGCTCGCCCCGCTGGCGCTGGTCGCCGGCATCCAGTTCTCGCTTGCCAGCGGCCGCAGCGAGCCGTCGGTGGGCGACGGCAGCTGGACGCGGGTCGCCGTGTTCGCGATCTCGATCGCCGCGCTCGTCGCCGGCGGCCGCGTGGTGCGCGGCGCCGTCGAGCGCAACCTGCTGATCGCCGCCGGCCTGCTCGCACCCTTCATGCTGCTCTCGGTGCCCGGCAGCGACGGAGCCGTGGCCCGCGACCTGATCGGCGTGGCCATGCTGATCGGGTTCGCCGCCGTGGTGCGTGACCGCCTCACGCCCGGCACCGGCGCCGGGCTCCTGCTGCTCGCACTGGCCGAGATCGGATCCCTGGCATCGCACGGTGCGACGCTCATGCCCGGCCTGCTGGCGGGAGCGGCCGCCGTGGCGCTGATCGCGGTGTCCGCGCGCGGGGCGCTCGCTCAGCCGAACGCCTGATCGAGATCGTCGATCAGGTCGTCGGCCGACTCGATGCCGACCGACAGCCGAACCAGGTTCGGCGGTGTGGCGAACGGCGCGTCCGCGGTGGAGGCGTGGGTCATCTGCGCGGGCGTCTCGATCAGGCTCTCGACGCCGCCGAGGCTCTCGGCGAGCGACCAGACCTTCGTCCGTGCGACCAGCGACACGGCGTGGTCTGGCGTGTCGACGAGGAAGGAGATCATGCCGCCGTAGTCCCGCATCTGGCGGGTGGCGATGTCGTGGCCGGGGTGGCCGGGTATCCCCGGATAGAGCACGCGCTCGACGCTCGGGTGGCCGCCGAGGAACCCGGCCACTGCGCGAGCGTTCTCGCAGTGCTGGCGCATGCGCACGGGCAGCGTCTTCAGCCCGCGCAGGACGAGCCACGAGTCGAACGGCCCCGCGATCGCTCCCAGGGAGTTCTGCAGGAAGGCCAGCCGCTCGCCCACCCCGTCGTTCGACGTCGCGGCAAAGCCCGACACCAGATCGGAGTGCCCTCCCAGGTACTTGGTGGCCGAGTGGACGACGATGTCCGCGCCGAGTTCGAGCGGGCGCTGGAGGTATGGCGAGGCGAAGGTGTTGTCGACCACCAGCAGGGCGCCGGCGGCGTGTGCCGCCTCGGCCGCGGCCTGGATGTCGATCACGTTCAGCAGCGGGTTGGTAGGCGTCTCCAGCCAGACGAGCTTCGCGCCCTCGACCCGGTCTCCCGCTCCGGCCGCGAAGTCCTCAGCCGAGAGGTAGTGGAACCGGACGCCCTTCGGCTCGTACACCTTGTTGAACAGGCGGTACGTCCCGCCGTACACGTCGTTCACCGAGACGACGGTGTCACCGGGATCGACCAGATGCATCACCGTGGTGGTCGCGGCCATGCCGCTCGCGAACGCAAAGCCGTGGCGTGCGCTCTCGAGCGACGCGAGGCAGCGTTCCAGGGCGCGGCGGGTCGGGTTTGCGGTGCGTGAGTAGTCGTACCCGTCCTTGAGCTGCCCGACGGCCTCCTGGACGTAGGTGGAGGTCTGGTAGATCGGGACGGTCACCGCGCCGGTCGAGGGATCGGGATCCTGGCCGTCGTGGATGGCGCGGGTGTCGAACTCCATCGGGAGAGGATATCCGCTGGTCAGCGGCTGTCGGCACGCTCGACGGCGTCGAGCCCGGCCGCCGCCGCCAGCCGCGTGAGCGCCTTCTCGAGCCCGGACTCGTGGCGGGCGCCCCATCGCACGCGCGGCTCGCGGTGCACGGCCAGGACGCGGAGCGTCGAGGCGGGCCGGTCGCTCCTGATGTCCACGCGGGCAACAATCCGGTCCCCGAGCAACAACGGCAGCACGTAGTAGCCGTAGCGGCGCTCGTGAGCGCGCTTGTAGACCTCGATCAGGTGGATGAAGCCGAGCACGCGCTCAGCGAACGGGCGGTCCCAGAGCAGGTTGTCGAACGGCGAGAGCAGCACGGCCGCTCTCGGAGCGCCGGGGGCGTCGCCCGGCGGGAGCAGCACGGGCGGCCCGCCGTCCTCCACCTGGCGGCGGACGAGCAGGCCGTCGGCGACGAGCTCCTCGACGTGCGGCCGGATGCGCCTCGTGCCGCCGCTCAGCCGGTTGTGCTCGACGATGCCGTACTCCGTGAGCACCCCTCGCGCGCGGACCGCGCGCAGCGCGAGCGCCCGCAGGTACTCGCGCTCGGTCGGAACCGGTGCGTCCAGCACGTCCCGGGCGATCACCCGGTCGGGCAGGTCGTACTGCCGCTGGAAGTTGACCCGTCCGCGGATGACCAGCTGCCCGGCCGTCCACAGCGCGTCCAGCATCCGCTTCGCCGGCTTCCAGTTCCACATCCCCCCGCCGCCCGCGCCCTCGAAGTCGCGCGACCCGAGCGGGCCGCGCTCGCGGATCTCGGCGAGCACGCGCTGGGCCAGCTCCGGGTCGTCGTCGATGACCGGGCCGTACCAGTGGTGCGCGCGCCGCGCCTCCATCCGGCGCCGCCACACCGGCCAGTCGCATATCGGGACCAGGCACGCCTCGTGCGCCCAGTACTCGAACACCCGGCCGGCGCCGAGCAGGCGCGACACCGTGCCTCGCGGGTAGGTGCCGGCGCGGCCGCAGAGCGCGATCCGGTGGCTTCGCTCGACCGCCGAGATGGAGTCGAGCTGCACGCATGCGAGCCGCTCGATGGCCGCTTCGACCTCGGCCGGCCGGCCCCGCCGGGTGCGCGCGGCGTACCCCTGTGCCGCGACGGCGCGGTGCCGCAGCTCGGCCACCGTGACCGGAGGCGTCACACCGCGGTTCGCCGGTCGGCGAGGTACTCGAGCAGGTCGGATCGGGTCAGCATGCCCGCCGGGCGGCCGTTCACCGCGACGACGACCGCGGGGCTGCCGGCGGTCAGGTCGGCGAACACGCGGTCGACCGACTCGCTCGACTCGACCACGTGCAGCGGCGGCTGCATCGCCTGCGCCACGCCCTCGTTGAGGGCATCGGGGCTCTTGAACACGCGGTCGAGCAGCCCGCGCTCCTGCAGCGAGCCGACCACGTCGGACAGCGACGCCGCGGGGCTCGTGCGAACGACGGGCAGCTGGGAGATCGAGTAGCGCTGCATCAGGTCGATCGCCTCGCCCACCTTGTGGCTGGCCTCGATGGTGACGAGCTCCGGCATGTCGGCGTGCTCGCGACGGGTGTGGCGGAGCACCTCCTCGACGGTCGGCGAGGGAGCGGTTCGCTCCAGGAAGCCGTACTCGAGCATGTAGTTGTCGTCGTAGAACTTGGAGAGGTACGCGCGCCCGCCGTCGGGGATGATCGTGAGGATGGTTGCGTCGGGGCCGTGCTTACGGGCCGTCTCCAGGGCGGCCCAGACCGCCGTGCCGCCGGAGCCGCCGACCAGCAGCCCTTCCTCACGCGCCATCCGCCGCGCCGTGACGAACGAGTCACGGTCGCTGACCGTGACGAAGTCGTCGATCAGCGAGAGATCCATGGTCGTCGGGTAGAAGTCCTCGCCGATGCCCTCGACCATGTAGGGGTGGACGTCGTCGGGCTGGGAGTAGATCGAGCCCTCCGGATCGGCGCCGACGATGACCAGGCGGGGGTTCTGCTCCTTGAGGTAGCGGGCGACGCCCGAGACGGTGCCGCCCGTGCCGAGCGCGATCACGACGGCGTCCAGCTCGCCGCCGGTCTGCTGCCAGATCTCCGGCCCGGTGGTCTCGTAGTGGGCCTGTGGGTTCGCCATGTTCGCGTACTGGTTCGGCTTGAACCCGCCGGGGATCTCCTCGGCCAGGCGGTCGGAGACGGAGTAGTAGCTCTCGGGCGACTCGGGCTCGACGGCGGTGGGGCAGATCACCACCTCAGCGCCGTAGGCGCGGAGCAGCGAGATCTTCTCCTGGCTCATCTTGTCGGGCATGACGAAGATGCAGCGGTAGCCGCGTATGGCCGCCGCGATGGCCAGGCCGACGCCGGTGTTGCCTGACGTCGGCTCGACGATGGTGCCGCCCGGGCGGAGCTTGCCGTCCCGCTCGGCCGCCTCGATCATGCGCAGCCCGATCCGGTCCTTGACGGAGCCGCCGGGGTTCAGGTACTCGAGCTTGGCGAGCACGGTCGGCGCGAGGCCCTGGGTGATGCGCTGGAGCCGAACGACCGGGGTGTTGCCGACGAGGTCGAGGACGGTCGGGTAGTCGCGCGACATCGGCGCACACTGTAGTCGAGCGCGCCATCACCGCGGCCGTCTGCGCCGACCGGTACCGTGCGCACGATGGACGAGCCCGCCTCCGTCAGCGACCGCCGCATCTCGCCCGTCCGCTACTGGTTGTGCGTCGTCGCGCTGGCGGTCTGCGCGGGCGTGGCGGCGCCGGCGCTCTTCCTGCTCGGCTTCTGGGAGATGGCGCCGCTCGTCTTCGTGGCCACCTGGCTCGCCCCCAAGGTCGCCCGCGTGCCGCGATGAGCTGGGCAGCGCACGACCTCGAGCCGTACCTGTTCCGGGCGAAGTTCGGCGCCCGGATCAGCCTCGTCTTCTGCCTGCTCGGCTCCTACTCGCCGGACGTCCTGACCAAGTGGGCCGTCTACGGGTTCGGCTTCACCCACCATGACGCCATCCTCTCCGACCCGGTGAAGTTCCACCGCGGCTGGCCGGGCGCCGGCTTCACGCACAGCCCCGCCTACGGAGCGCTCGTGGCCGGTCTCATCCTGCTGTTCACGCGCAATCGCGTGTGGGCGGTCTCCTACCTCGTGGGTGCGATCGCCCATGACCTCTCCGACACGCTCGACTCGGTCGGCGTGATGATGCTGTTCCCGCTCACCACCTGGCACATGCACTTCGGGCTCTGGGAGTACGTCGGCGAGGTCGGCCGTGCTCACGACGCCGTCGCCTACTACACCTCGCTGGGCGGGGTGTGGGACGCGTTCTGGGCCGTCTGGCTGCTCAGGTACTGGCGCATGTTCTCGGTCACGTACTTCCGCTCGGAGATCGAGCCCACGGATCCGTTCTGGGGGTGGATGCGGCGGTGGACGAACGAGACCGTGATGCTGACCGTCTACCGCACCAGCGCCTTCTTCGGCTACGCGTCGATCATCGGCTGGTACATCTGGGTGCTGTTCGTGAACCAGTTCCACCCCCACCTGGACTGGACGGGTGGAGGGCCCCACTGGGCGCCCAGGCAGGGCCCGCGTTAGAGGCGACGCGCGCGGGTCAGGCGAGCCGTGACAGCACGCGCCCGGTGCCGTCCACCGCCACCGCCGTCGGCACCACCCCGACGCCGTACTTGCGCGCAAGCTCCGGCCTGCGGCGCACGTCCACCGTCACCACCCGCCGGCCGCTCTCGCGCAGCTCCCGCTCCAGCCGGCGGCAGTCCGAGCACAGCGGGTGCGTGAACTCGACGACGGTGTTCTCGGCCAGGTCGCCGCCGAAGTCGGCAGGCTCGATCCGCTCGATGTGGCCGTGGCCGCGCCCGAGGCCGCGCACCCGGGCGTAGAGCCGGTACATCTGGCAGCCGGTGCAGAAGCCGGTGACCGCAGACAGCAGTGCGAGCGCCGCGACCAGGAGGCCGAGCACCGCTCCCACGGGGCGGGCGCCCACAAGGTAGGCCGCGGTCGCCGCGCCGAGCACCACGACGCCGAGCAGGTTCGCGAACCGCGGCGGCCGGGCGTCCTCGAGCGGCCCCTCGCCGATCCTCGGCTGCACGAGCTCGAAGTACGCCACGCAGGCGAGGCACCACCGGCGACCGAGCGTCAGCCCGAGCGCGAGCTGGAGCGCGACCAGCGTCAGGAGCCACCACTCGCCCGACACCACCCCCGCCAGCGACACCAGCCCCACCGCCAGCTGGTTTGCGCGCGGACCGCGTGCGTCGATCACGTCGGTGTCGCGGTACGGGTCGGCGGTGGGGTACGAGCGGTCGGCCACGGATTTGGATCCAAAGTGTAGCGGCGGCTCAGACGCCGACCACGGCGTCGCGCTCCACCAGGGCGGCGTACCGGCCGCCCAGCGCGACCAGCTCCTCGTGCGTGCCGCGCTCGGCGATCCGCCCCTCGTCCACGACCAGGATCTGGTCGGCGTCGCGGATGGTGGAGAGGCGATGGGCGATCGCGATCGTCGTGCGCCCGCGCGAGAGCTGCTCCAGCGCCTCCTGCACCGCGCGCTCCGTCTCGACGTCGAGTGCGCTGGTCGCCTCGTCTAGCACCATCACCGGCGCGTCGCGCAAAATCGCCCGGGCGATCGCCAGCCGCTGCTTCTCGCCGCCCGAGAACCGGTACCCGCGCTCTCCGACCACCGTGTCGTACCCCTCGGGCAGCGACGCCAGGTGCTCGTGGATCTGCGCCGCGCGAGCCACCCGCTCCAGCTCCTCGTCGGTTGCCGACGGCCGTGCGAACCGCAGGTTCTCGCGAACGGTGCCGTGGAACAGGTACGTCTCCTGCGAGACCACGCCGACCGTCGCCCGCAGGTCGTCGAAGCTGAGGTCGCGGACGTCGACTCCGTCGATAAGCACCGCGCCCTCGGTCACGTCGTACAGCCGTCCGGTCAGGTACCCGAGCGTCGTCTTGCCCGATCCCGTCTCGCCCACGATCGCGACGCGGCTGCCGGCCGGCGCAACGAAGCTGATGTCCTGCAGCGTCGGGCCGCCCGCCTCCTCGTAGCGGAATCCGACGTCGCGGAACTCGACGCGGCCCGCGGCGCGGGACGGGTCGAACGGCACCGGCTCCGCAGGCTCCTCGATCTCGACCGGCAGGTCGAGGTACTCAAACACGCGCTCGAACAGCGCGGTGGACGTCTGCAGGTCGGCCTGGACGTTCAGGAGCGACCCGATCGGGAACAGCAGCCGGGTCTGCAGGGTGGTGAACGCGACCAGCGTTCCGATCGAGATGGCCCCTCCGCCGTGGGCGATCGTCAGGCCGGCGATCCCGTACATCAGGGCGGGCATGATCGCGAACGTTGCCTGCACCGTGGCCATCATCCACCGCCCGGCCATCCGCTGGCGCAGCTCCAGGTCGGCGAGGTGGCGGCTCTCCTCGGTGAACCGCCGGGTCAGGTCGCCGGTCTGCCCCATCGTCTTTGCCAGCAGGACGCCGGACACCGAGAGCGACTCCTCCACGAGGGTCGAGATGTCGGCGAGCGACCCCTGCATCGTGGCCGCGAGCGCCTTGCGGACACGGCCGACGCGGCGCGTCATCCACACGAACAGCGGCAGGATCGCGAACGACGCGATCGTCAGCCGCCAGTCGAGCACCGCCATCGCGACCGTGGTGGCGAGGACGGTCGTCGCGTTCGAGACGATCGAGGTGGCCGTGGTGGTGACGACGGTCTGCACGCCGCCGATGTCGTTCGCGATGCGCGACTGCACCTCGCCGGTGCGCGTCCGCGTGAAGAAGGCCAGGGAGAGGCGCTGGAGGTGGGTGTAGACCGACGCGCGGAGGTCGTGCATCACCTGCTGGCCGATCCGGTTCGACTGCCATGTCTGCCCGACGCCGATCACGCCCGTCACGATCGGGATCGCGACCATGCCCCCGACAAGCAGCGCCAGCCGGGTGGTGTCGAGGTTCTGCCCGCGGCTGAGCACGTTGTCGAGCAGGTCCCGCAGCAGGAACGGGGAGATCAGGCCGATGCCGGCGGAGACCGCGATCATCGCCAGCACGGCGAACAGCCTGCGGCGGTAGGGCCGGAACAGCGCCAGGATCCGGCGCGTCTGCGGCGCGATCACGCCTGCTGCTCCATCGCGCGCGCAAGGATCTCGCGCAGCACTCGCTGGTCGTCCGCGGACAGCCTGGCGATCGGCTCGGGCGCCTGCGCCAGGCGCCTCAGGATGCGGCGGCGCATCGCGACCCCGTCGTCGGTCACGACCAGCATGCGCACCCGGCGGTCACCCGGCGCCGCCGCCCGGCGCACCAGGCCGCGTTCCTCCAGCCGGTCGACGATGCCCGTCACGTTCGACGCGTCGCAGCACAGCTTGCGGGCCAGCGTGCGCATCGGCAGCGGCTGGCCGGGCTCCAGCAGCCGGAGCACGTGCGCCTGCATGGGGGAGAGCTCGAACTCGGCAGCGACCTGGGGAACGCGTCCGCGCTGGGACACGAACAGCCGGAACAGGAGGCCCCAGGCTTCGCTTGCATCGTTGCTCATGCGTTCATAATAATCACAAAGCCCGATATTTGAAAACCTCAAAGGTCGAGGTAGACTCCGATCCATGGAAACCTATCTGCTCATCCCGCTGGAGGACACGGTCGTCTTCCCGAACATGAACATCACCCTCCCCATCGACGTGGGCGACGAACAGCGCGTGCTGCTGGTGCCCACCCACGACGGCGAGTACGCCAAGGTCGGCGTCGTCGCAGAGGTGGAGGAGAAGGCGCGCCTGCCCCGCGGCGTCACCGCCGTGTCGCTGATCGCGCTTCACCGCGCGGTGCTCGGCGCCGCGCACGCCGATCCGCAGGGCCGTCTGCGGGTGCAGGCGGAACGGCATGACGACGAGGATCCGGCCCCGGTCAAGACCCGGGAGCTGGAGCAGGAGTACCGCGCGGTGGTCGAGGAGCGCCTCGAGCTGCGCGGCGACGACGGCCGTGTGACCGCCTTCCTCCGCTCGATCACCGGCGCCGCTGCGCTGGCCGACACCGCGGGCTACTCGCCCGAGCTGTCGTTCGAGCAGAAAGTGCGGCTGCTCGAGGAGCTGGACGTGATCGAGCGGCTGAAGCTGGCGCTCGAGCTCCAGCGCGAGTCGCTGGCCCAGGCACAGGTGCGGCAGCGCATCCGCGACGACGTCGAGACCGGCGCGCAGAAGCAGCAGCGCGAGTACTTCCTGCGCAAGCAGATGGACTCGATCCGCAAGGAGCTCGGCGAGGACGACGCGTCCGTGGTGGACGAGTACCGCACCAAGATCGAAGAGGCCGGCATGCCCGAGGACGTTCGCGAGCAGGCCGACCGCGAGCTGAGCCGACTGGAGCGCATGGGCGAGCAGTCCGGCGAGGCCTCGATGATCCGGTCGTACCTCGACTGGCTGATCGCCGTGCCGTGGGGCGCGCGCAGCGAGGAGCGGCTCGACCCGGTCCACGCCCGTGAGGTGCTGGACGCGGACCATGCCGGTCTCGAAGACGTCAAGGATCGCATCACCGAGTACCTGGCCGTGCGCAAGCTGCGGCAGGACCGCGGCATCAGCGCGGACAAGCGCTCGGGTGCCATCCTCACCCTGATAGGCCCTCCCGGCACGGGCAAGACCTCCATCGGCGAGTCGATCGCGCGTGCCACCGGCCGTGAGTTCGTGCGCATGTCGCTCGGCGGCGTTCGTGACGAGGCGGAGATCCGCGGGCACCGGCGCACCTACATCGGCGCCCTGCCAGGCCGGCTCGTGCGGGCGTTGCGAGACGCGGGCACGATGAACCCGGTGATCATGCTGGACGAGGTCGACAAGGTCGGCGCCGACTGGCGCGGCGACCCGTCGTCGGCGCTGCTCGAGGTGCTCGACCCTGCGCAGAACCACTCGTTCCGCGACCACTACCTGGACGTCGAGCTCGACCTGTCCGAGGTGCTGTTCATTGCGACGGCCAACGTCGCCGACTCGATCCCGGGCCCGCTGCTCGACCGCATGGAGGTGATCCGCTTCGACGGGTACACCACCGACGAGAAGGTCGCGATCGCGCGCGGCTACCTGTGGCCGCGGCAGCGCGAGCGCAACGGCCTGCTCGAGGACGAGGTCAGCGTGTCGGACGACGTCCTGAAGACGGTCGTCACGGAGTACACCCGCGAGGCCGGCGTCCGCCAGCTCGAGCGCGAGCTCGGCACGGTGCTGCGCAAGACTGCGACACAGATCGCGTCCGGCACGGCGCAGGCGCCCGTGGACGTGACCCTCGAGCAGGCTCGCTCGGCGCTCGGCAAGCAGCGGTTCTTCCAGGAGGCGGCGATCCGCACGGCGGTGCCCGGAGTGGCAACCGGCCTCGCGGTGACCGGCACCGGCGGCGACGTGCTGTTCGTCGAGGCGACGTCCGTTGCCGGAGGCTCGGGGCTCGAGCTGACCGGCCAGCTGGGCGACGTGATGAAGGAGTCCGCGCGAATCGCGCTCTCCTACGTGCGCGGCCACACGGCCGAGCTCGGCATCGACGCGTCCGCGTTCGAGGACAAGGGCTTCCATGTCCACGTCCCGGCCGGCGCGATCCCCAAGGACGGCCCCAGCGCGGGCATCACGATGGTCACGGCGCTGGCATCGCTCCTCACCGACCGCAAGGTGAGGCACACGGTCGGCATGACCGGCGAGGTCACGCTCCAGGGGCGCGTGCTGCCGATCGGCGGACTGAAGCAGAAGGTGCTGGCCGCGCACGCGGCCGGCCTGACGGACGTGATCTTGCCCGAGCGCAACCGGGCCGATCTCGAGGACGTCCCCGCCGACGTGCGCGAGAGCATGACGTTCCACCCGGTGATGACGGTGGACGAGGTGCTCGCCGTGGCGCTCGAGCCGGCGACCGTCACGGTCTGAGCCGACCTTCCCACGGGCCGCCCGGGAGTCTCCCGGGCGGCCCGTCGTCGTCTGCGGGCGGGGCGCTTGCGCTTGAGAACCACGGAGTCATCCGCTACGAATGCGTCGGATGCTTCCATCCGCGACATACGCGTTCCGGGCCGGCTCCCCCCGCGAACGGAGCGGGCGCCGCGTCGCGCTGATCGGCGCGGTCTCGGTCGTCTGGATCGTCGTCGTCCTGGTCGCCGACGAGGGCGCCGGCGTGTGGTTCCAGCGCTTCCTCGGCGCCTGCACCTGGGCGCTCCTGATCGCGCTGCTGCGCGGCGAGGCGCGCTCGGTGCGCTACCAGGTGGGCGCGGTGATCGTCGCCGCAACCATGCTCGAGTACTCGGCATCCCCGCTGCTCGGCCTCTACACCTACCGGCTGCACAACGTTCCCAGCTTCGTCCCGCCCGGCCACGGGCTGGTCTATCTGGCCGCGCTGACGATCGCAGGCGACCTCGCCGGGACGCGCCCCGGCGTGTGGTTCCCGCGCGTCGTGCTCGTCGTCGGCGGAGGCTGGGCGCTGTGGGGGGCGCTTCTCAGCCCCCGTCCCGACACCGGCGGCGCGCTGCTCTTCGTCTTCCTCGCCGCCTTCATCCTCCGCGGCCGGGCGCCCCTCGTCTACGCGGGGGCGTTCGTCGTCACCGCCTACCTCGAGCTGGTCGGCACGCATGTCGGCACGTGGGCATGGGCACACCACGACTTCGTCGGCGTCACCACGCTCGGCAATCCGCCGAGCGGTATCGCGGGCGGCTACTGCTTCCTGGATATGGTCGGGATCTACGTGGCAACGCGGCTCTCCCGCGTCCACGTGCCGGACGTCGCCCCGGTGCCGGATCCGGCACCGGCCACCGCCTGAGAGCCGGTAGCATCGCCTCATGGCCGCCGTGCTCCCGCTCGACCTCGACCGCTACCCGATCGACGACCTCGCTCGGCCGAAGGCCCGGGAGCTCGTTGAGCGCTGCCGGGCGCGCCTGGCCGCAGACGGCGTCTGCCTGCTGCCCGGATTCCTGACCGCGGAGGCCGTCGACAGCACGGCGCGCGAGATCGAGGCCGAGGTGCCGGAGGCGTTCCGCAAGGAGCGGTCGATCGTGGCGCTCGACGACGAGGCGATCGATCCGGCGCTGCCCGGCGACGACACGGTGCGCACGGCGCATCGCCACTCGATGCGGACGATTGCCTACGACCTGATCGACCAGACCTCGCCGATCCGGGCGCTGTACGAGTGGGACGGGCTGACGGCGTTCCTCAGCGCGGTGCTCGGATACCGCGTGCACCGCTGCGCGGACCCGCTGCTCTCGCTCGTCATCACCGCCATGCCGCCCGGGGGCGAGCAGGGGTGGCACTTCGACGACAACGAGTTCGTCGTCTCGCTGCTGCTGCAGAAGCCGGCGCGCGGGGGAGCGTTCGAGTACGTCCCGTCAATCCGCACGGATGACGATCCCGCCTGGGAGCGGATCCGCCGCGTGTTCGAGGGGACGAGCGATGAGGTGCGCGTCGCGCCGATCGAGCCCGGCACGCTGGCGCTGTTCCGCGGGACGCGGTCGCTGCACCGGGTGTCGCCGGTGGCGGAGGGGCCGACGCGCCTGATCGCCCTCCTCAGCTTCGACCCGGAGCCCGACATGGTCTTCCCCGCCGAGGTGCAGCGCAACAACACGGGCCGCACCTCGAGCGGCGTGTGAACGTCGACGCGTACCTCGGGCGAATCGGATTCCGGGGCAGCCGCGAGCCGACCGCCGAGACGCTTGAGGCCCTTCAGCGCGCCCACATGCTGACGGTCCCGTTCGAGAACATCGACATTCACCTCGGCCGCCGGCTGGTGCTCGACCGCGAGGCGAACTTCGCGAAGATCGTCGAGCGGCGCCGAGGCGGCTGGTGCTTCGAGCTGAACGGCCTGTTCGCCTGGCTGCTCGAGCAGCTCGGGTTCGAGGTGACGCTGCTCGGATCGCGCGTTCACGGCACCGATTGGGTCAGCGAGGATCTCGCGCACCTCCTGCTGCTCGTCGACCTCGACGAGCCGGTGATCGCGGACGTCGGCTTCGGCGCGGGCCAGGAGTTCGCTCCGCGGCCGCTGGCGCAGCTGCCCGACCGCGTGATCCGCCATCTCGACGGCCTGTCCGTGCAGTTCAGCACCGAGCCGCGGGCGCTCACGGACTTCCAGGCGATGTGCGACCGCCTCCAGACCGCTCCCGACTCCGGCTTCGTCCGCACCCGCGTGGCGCACATCGCCGTGCCGGGCGGCCGGGTGTCGCTGCGCGAGCTGACGCTGGTCGAGCAGGTGGGCGGCGAGCGGCGCGAGCGCGAGCTCTCGGGCGAGGAGGAACGGCAGGCGGTGCTGCGAGACCGCTTCGGGATCGTCCCGTAGCTACCCGTCGACGGCGCGGAAGAACGTGAAGTAGAACTGCCGCCAGGCCGTCCACCAGTCGTCGGCGTGCGAGCGAAGCGTCCGGCCGTCCACGATCTCGACGACCGGGTGGTGGCGGTACCGCTCGACCTCTTCGCTGGCCGCGAGCTCGACCGTGATCTCACATGGGCTGCCCGGACTGTACGGCTTCACCGCGGCGGTGTCCTCGAGCGCTGCGGCGGCCGCGCTCTCGATCAGCTCGCGCGCACGCTTGGGTGCGATGTGCCGCGCGCTGAACCGGCCGAGCCCCTGCTTCACCGCGACGGTGGTGACGCCCTCGCCAAGCAGGGCCGTCGCCTCGCGGCAGACGGCGCGGTCGCCGGTCACCATGAGCACGGGGCAGCCCCAGGTTCCGCAGAGTGCTGCATTGATGCCCGTCTCGCCGACCAGCGTGCCGTTGAACGCCAGGTTCCGCCAGCCGGTGCCCGACACGGTGTGGTTCATGACGCCGTCGGACGTGCCGGCCATGGCGTGCATGCCGATGAAGAGTGCGGCGTCGCAGCCCTGTTCGAGGAACTCCGTGTACTCCGTCCACTCGTGCTGCACGACGAAGTCGCAGCGCGGGTCGAGCAGATCCGGGATCAGTGAGTTGAACGTCCAGCCCTTGCCGGCGCCGTGGCAGTCCATCACGACCACCTCGGTTGCCCCGCCGGTGAACGCTCCCCGCACGGCGGCGTTGATCTCCTCCGTGTAGAGGCGTGAGCGGTCGGCGTGCAGCGGCTCGCCGCCGTCGACCTCGTACCAGTTGGTGACGCCGGCAACGCCCTCCATGTCGCTCATGATGAAGACCTTCACGGTCGATAGCCTACAGACCGTGATCGAGCTGTTCCTCCGCGAAGAGCTGCTCACCATGGCGGCGGAGGACGGCGCCGTGCGCGAGCGCCTGGTCGCAGACGGGGCGCTGTTCGACGGGTACAACCCGCTGATGGCGATCGTGCACCGGCGAAACGGCGACCGGCTCGCCGAGATCGTCGAGGGCCACGGCTGGCCCGGGCGGTCGCTGGTCGGCGACGACGGCGCCGACGCCGCGTGGCTGGTGGTTCACCACGCGATCGGCGACCCGGCGCTGCAGCGCCGGTGCCTCCCGCTGCTCGAGGCGGCGGCGGCGCGTGGCGACGTGCCCGCATGGCATCCGGCCACGCTGCTGGACAGCATCCGGTTCCAGGAGGGGCGGCCTCAGGTCTATGGCACCGTGTTCCACTGGGACGACCACGGCGTGATGGCGCCGAGTGCGATCGAGGACGAGGCGGGCGTCGACATGCGGCGCGCGCTGGTGGGGCTGCCGCCGCTGGCCGAGCAGGGTGTGACCGTGCGGGAGGCGGCCGTCATCGAGGGCGATGTCGCGCCCGCAGACCCCCGCGCGCGGCGGCGTGAGGCCGAGGCGTGGGCTCACTCGGTCGGCTGGCGAGAGTGAGCCGGGGTTGACTCCCCTGTAGCGCTACGACCGGTCGGGCTCAGCCGTGCCCACGCGGAAGAGCAGCAGGGCAAATCCCAACGTGTCGCGGCCGCCCAGCTCGCGGTAGCGCCGGCGTCCGGCGCGGATCCAGTCCAGGAACTGGCCGACGCCGGGCTCGTCCGGGTGTGCCCGGGCGTAGTCCTCGCCGTTCGCGGCCCATGCGTCCTCGTAGGCGTCCCACTCGTCGACCGTCGCGGGCCGCGCGCGCAGCAGCTCGAGGCCGGCCGGGTCGCCGAGCTGGATCGTCGCGCTCCAGTCGCCCAGCTCGTCGCGCGCCGCGCCGAGCGCCTCGAGGTATCTATCGTCCGGCGCACGCTTCCAGTAGCCCTCGCCGAGCAGCACCAGGCCGCCGGGTCGCGCCAGCTCGGCCAGCCGGTGGAGCGGCGTCACGGCCCCGACCGAGCACGCGAGGTCGTAGGACGCGGGCTGGGCCGGGAACTCGTTCGCGTCGCCCACGAGCAGCCGGATCCCCGGCGCGTCCAAGGCGCCCGGCTGGAGATCCACGCCGGTGCCGTCGATGGCCCAGCGGCCCGCGAGCCAGCGCAGCAGGGCGCCGTTGCCGCAGCCGAGGTCCAGCACCCGCGGCCCGGGCGGCAGCTCCACTCCGTCGAACAGCTCCGCGAAGGAGCTCGCGTCGTAGGGGCCCATGAACTCGAGATCTCCGTGCGCGGCGCGCGACCACTCCGACCGGTTCATCAGTCGAGGTACGTGGCGAACCGCTCGGGCGGCTCGCGACCGGGCGGCTGCCACGCGCGGCCGGCATAGCCGAGGTGCAACAGCCCGAGGACGTGCTCGCCGTCCGCGATCCCGGCCGCAGCGCGTCCAGCCGGTGACCGGAGCACGCCCGGCGTCCGCCAGTACGTCGCGATCCCCCGCCCGTGCGCCGCCAGCATCACCGCATAGACCGCGCACGCGCCGGCGCAGACGTCCTCCTCGTTCTGCTCGGCGTCGCCGCCCTGCACGACCGAGCATGCGACCAGCGTCGGCGCCCGGTCGAGCTTCGCGGCGCCGGCCGGGTGCGCCTGCTTGAGCGCTTCCAGCGCGCGCGGCCCCAGCACGCGGAAGCGCCACGGGTTGGTGAGGTGGTGGTTCGGCGCCCACCGCGCGAGCTCGAACAGCGCGTCCAGCTGCTCGCGCGGAACCGGGTCCGGGCGGTACACCTTGTGCGTCCGCCGGGTGCGGATCGCCTCCTCGACGTCCATCCGAGCCATCGTCGGCGGAACTGTAGACTCACGCCCCATGAAGATCCGGGCAGCGGTGCTCGAGGAGTTCGGCAAGCCGCTCGAGGTGCAGGAGATCGACCTCGCGGAGCCGCGCGCGGGCGAGGTGCTGGTGCGACTGGTCGCGTGCGGCGTCTGCCACACCGACCTCTACACCGCCTCGGGCGCCGATCCGTCCGGCTATGCGCCGACCGTGCTCGGCCACGAGGGCGCCGGCGTCGTCGAGCGCGTGGGCGAGGGCGTCACGTCCCTGTCCCAGGGCGACCACGTGGTCACGCTCTTCTCCCCCCAGTGCGGCGAGTGCATCCACTGCCGCAGCCCCAAGACGAACCTGTGCCTCGCGATCCGCGACATGCAGGGCAAGGGGTACCTGCCGGACGGCACCACTCGGCTGTCCCGTGACGGCGAGCCGATCCGCCACTTCATGGGCACGTCGACCTTCGCCGAGTACACGGTGATGCCCGAGATCGCGCTGGCCAAGGTCGCGCCCGAGGCGCCGCTCGAAGGAGCGGCGCTGTTCGCCTGCGGCCTGTCCACCGGGCTGGGCGCTGCAATCAACACGGCCAAGGTGGAGGCCGGTTCGACGTGCGTCGTCTTCGGGGCCGGGATGGTCGGCCTTGGTGCCGTGGCCGGATGCCGGCTGCAGGGCGCTGACCGGATCATCTGCGTCGACATGTCGGAGGGCCGGCTCGAGCTGGCCCGCGGCCAGGGCGCGACCGAGACGATGATCGGTGGTGAGGACGCTGTCGAGCGGATCGTCGAGATGACCGGCGGCTTCGGTGCGGACTACACATTCGAGGCGACCGGCAACGTCAACGTGATGCGTCAGGCGGTCGAGTCGGCGCGCATGGGCTGGGGCCTCTGCACCGTCGCCGGCGTGGCCGGCAAGGGCGAGACCCTGAACGTGGTCCCGCGGTTCCTGATCACCGGCCGGCGCATCGCCGGCAGCAGCTTCGGCGGGGTCAAGGGCCGCGAGGGGGTGCCGCGGCTGGTCGACCGGTGGATGGCCGGGGAGATCGACGTCTCGCCGTTCATCTCGCATCACATCTCGCTTGACGAGGTGAACCACGGGTTCGAGCTGATGGAGGCGCAGGACGGCATCCGCAGCGTGATCCGGTTCGCGACGTGATCGTCGAGCGCGCCGAGCACCCGCAGTGGACGTCCAACGCGTACCTCGTGGCCGAGGGCCCGGGCGGAAGCGGCGTCTTCATCGACGGCAACGGCGTCACGGAGCCGCTCGAACAGCGGGTTCGGGACGACGGCATCACGATCACGCACCTGCTGGTGACCCACGGCCACGGCGACCACGTCGTGGGGGTGGAGGAGACGGCTCGCCGCCACGGGGTGCCGTTGCTGCGCTGGCCCGAGCTGGGCGATGGGGCGGTGGTGCGATCGGGAGGCCTGGAGATCCGTGCGATGCACACCCCCGGCCACAGCCCCGACCACGTCGCCCTGCTGGTCGACGGCAGCGACGTGTTCACCGCGGACGTGCTCTTCAGGGGCACGCTCGGCGGCACCGTCAACGGCGGGCCGACCGGCTATGCGGATCTGCGGCGCTCGATCGACCGGCTGATGGAGCTCGACCCCGCCGTGCGCGTGCATCCCGGCCACACGCTGCCGACGACCATCGGCGAGGAGTGGGAGCACAACCCGTTCATCCGCATCTGGCGCGGTGTCGACCCGGAAGGCGACGAGCCGTGCACCGTGCGCGGCGAGCCGGCCACGCTGATCCTGTGGGCCCCCGACTACGACGGCACGAACAAGGCCTGGGTGCGATACCCCGACGGCCGCGATCAGATCGTCGGCGGGTCCCAGGTGCAGCGGTGAGCGGCTGGCGGGCCTCGCAGATCGAGGAGCTGCCGAGCACCGCGCCGGCAGGGTTCTGGGACGAATGGGCGCGGGAGGCCGACTACGGCGGCCGCTGGCACTCGGTCGGCGAGCAGCTCGGCATCCGCGGCTTCGGCGTGAACGCGAACGAGGCCGACGCGGGCCGCGAGCTGGTCGTCCCGCACACCGAGACGGAGTACGACGAGCAGGAGGAGCTCTACGTCGTGGTGCGCGGCCGGGCGCGGTTCACGTGCGACGGCGAGACCGTCGAGCTCGGCCCGGGAGGCCTGCTCTTCGTCGAGCACGCGGTGCCGCGGGAGGCGGTCGCGGTCGAGGACGGCACGCTCGTCCTGTGCGTCGGCGGCACGCCCGGCCGGCCGTACTCGCCGTCCTGACCGCCTTCAGCGGTCGCGGCGGATGCGACTGAGCCAGCCGCCACCGGCGGCTTCGTCGTCCTCGTCGTCGACCGCCGGGGCCGTCGCGGCAAGTTCGCGCAGAGCGGCGATGGACAGTCCGCCGGGCTGCTCCGGACCACCGTCGCGGCCGCCGGAGAGGATGCGGTCGATCCGGGCGATGCTGTCGCCGTCCAGCTCGAGGAAGCGGCAGCCGACGATCGTGTGGCCCGGGATCGATGCCGGCCGGACGGAGGCGACGCGCACCTCGCCGCTGATCGAGTCGGCGAAGAACCGGCCGTGGAAGATCAGGCGGTCGCCGACGCGCAGCAGCCGGGCGGTCGCGAAGGCGACGCCCGTCCGTGAGAGATCTTCGAGCGTGCCGTCGACCCGGTCGGCGTCCACGACGTCCTGGCAGTTGACCGCCTCGAGCCACGCCACCCCGCCGATCGGGACGCGCTCGGCCGCTCGGCGGCTCTCGTCGATGGCGATGGACGTCGGATGGAGGCGCACCATCGCCAGGTCGGGCGTGTGGTAGCTCGCGTCGTCGACGAGGAGGTGGATCTCCCAGGGGCGCGAGTCCGGCCCGACGACGCGCCCGGTGAGCGTCATGCCGGTCGCCACCGAGAGGCGCGGCGCCGTGACGACCGCGCGCTCACCGTCGAGCGTCATCAGCGTCACGCGCAGGACGCCGCCGCCGTCGAGTTCCAGCTCGGACTCGGGACGGCTGAACAGCAGGGACATGGCATCCACCGGCGAGAGCGGTGTCATGGCCCAACTATCGGCCGGAACGGGCGCCGGCTGTAGCGCGATCTCCGCCACACCACCCGTTGGAGTCAACGGAGGGGTATGAACGGGCCGTCTCAGAGGACGGTTGCGATGACGGCGATCGCGATCGGCACGACGAACCAGGCGAGTGCGGTCAGCACGATCGCCGCCGCCGCGATCGTCTCGCTCTCGTCCTCGGGTGGCCGTCCGGCATGGCCGATCGTCTCCCACAGCGCGGCCAGCGACGGTGCGAGCGCCACCGCGATCCGCCGGTGTGCGAGCCCGGCGCCCTGCAGCAGCAGCCACGCGAGCGCGCCGAATACCACCGCGAGCAGCACGCCGAGCGCGACGATGACCGGCGTGCCGGCACCCTTCAGCGCCCCGGCCGACCGCGCCACCGACGCCAGCACCGGCACCGCCGCGCCGCCTATCAGCACGGTGGGCAACGGCAGGCTGCCACCGCGGTAGCCGAGTGCCAGGCGGTCGGTCTGGATGCGTGCCCGCGCCAGCATCCGCCGCTCCTCCGAGCCGGTCTGGGACTGGCTCTCGCGGCGAGCGTATAGCCGTGAGAGCGTGCGCACGACCTGCGCTACGTAGCCGCGCACGATCGTCCGCGCCACGAACTCGACCACGAGCCGCGCCGGCCCCGTCGCCGCGCCGAGCGACCGCAGCTTCGGATTGCGCCAGCCGTCCCGGTCCGCCACCTCGAGCGCCCGCATGGCCAGCCGGTGGCTCTGCTCGAACCGGTCGCCGTGAGCGAGTGGCCCCGCGGCGGCGATCTGGCTCAGCAGCGACGCCTCGGTGCGCGTGTCGATCCCGATCTCGGCAAACGCCCGCTCGGCCGCCTCGTCGGGATCGCCGGTCAGCAGCTGGAGCGTCGTGGTGAGCTGCTCGGTGACGTCGTCGAGCAGGAGCCGGTCGCTGCCGGCACGGCCGTGCTCGCGGCTGTGCCGGCCGTCGGGATGCGGCGTCGGCGGCTGCTCCATCGCGGCCAACGCTAGCGACGGCGCCGGTCGCTACGGGTGCGACGCCTCGGCGATCGCGTTCCGGATCGCGTTCCAGCTGCCCTTGCGCCGCTCGTGCCAGGTGACCCGGTTCCAGGGCTTCCAGGAGAAGCCCGCCGTGCCCGTGATGGACTCGCCGGCGACCACGGTGATGCCGATCCGTCCCGCGGCTGTCGACGACACCGTGCCGTCGGTGTGCGGGACCCAGATGCGGCTGCTCGACGGGTCGCTGTAGGTCAGGTACGCCCAGGGGATGCGGACGTCGAGCCGGTCGCCGCGCCCGCGCAGCAGCTGCACGGGATCGCTCCAGTCACCCCACCGCAGCGCCCCCACGTCGACCAGCTGGGGAGGGTGGATGCGGCCGGTTTCCGGGATCGCGTAGGGCCGGTCGAGCATCAGCCGCGGTGAGTCCCAGGCGCCGCTGCCCGGGCGAAGGTCGCGCGCGCGGGCCGCGACGTAGTGGTGGACGAGCCCGTACATGAAAGGGATCGGGTCGGCCCACGCGGCCTCGGCGATGCGGGCGGCGCCGTCCCGCCCGATCGTCAGCGCGACGTCCGCATCGGGATCGACGTCCGGCACCCCGGGCAGCCCGCGGTTTCCCCCAGGGCGGACGTCCAGTCCGATGGCGAACCGCCCCGCGCGCCACGGGCTCGGCCTGTCGAGCTTCAGCCGCAGGTACAGATACTCCTCGTCCTTGGCCGCACGCATCTCGCGCACCGTTCCCGCGCCGCCGCCGATCACCTCGCCGCCGTCCGCCGGCGGGCCGGCGGGGTCGGCCGCGATGATCCCGAACTGCTCCTCGTTGGTCATCGCGTTGTGCCAGAGCTGGCGACGCTCCGCCGGCTGCTCGGTGTCCACGGTGTTCCACGTGGCCTTGAACCACTCGTCGATCCACTCGAACAGCACTCCCCCGGCGTAGCCCTCCCGCCTGATGTCGCGCAGCATGGCGGCGTCCATGCGCCCCGCCTCGGCCTCCGCGTGGCCGCCCTGGTCGCGGCCGGCCGGGCCGGTGTGCGCGAGCCCGATGCCGGTCGGCACGCCGAACTCGGTGACCATGACGGCCTGCCCGCGGTGGTGCGCGCGCAGCTGCGCCAGGAAGGCTGCGTACGGATCCCCGCGCCGGTATGCGGGGGTGAGGCCGAGGAAGTCGGGATAGTACGGATACACGTGATAGCTCGCGAAGAACCCTCCGGGCCACGCGCGGGTCGCGGCGACGTGCATCGCGTCGACCGGCACCATGTCCTCGCGCGGCAGCGGCTCGGAGGGGTGGCGGAGCGGGTCGGTCGTGAGCCAGTTGGTGAACGTCATCGGCCGGCTCCAGCCCCGTTCCGCTTCCAGGCCCGCCGTGTAGTCGAGCATCCCGGCCAGCCAGCTCTCCATGGGTGTCGCGTCGTCCGTGGCACGGAAATACCTGCCGCGGAAGGGCGGCCGGCCGGCGTTCAGCCGGTCGGTCGAGCGGGTCGCGAGGGGATCCCACTCCACGCCGATCGACCATGCCAGCAGCCAGGGCGAGATGTCGCTGCGGTACCGGCCGTCGGCGTGCCCGGGCCGCACCGGGAGGTCGCCGTCGCCGTGGACGACGTCCACGGCGTCGTGCAGCTCGGCGCGGAACCCGTCCGTCACGGATCGCGCGTAGGCGTTCCCTGTTGCGACGAACTCGTCCTCGGGGATCCACACTCCCTGGATGACGCGGATCGGATGCTCCGGATGAGCCAGGTCGTAGGCGCGGACGGCGTCGTAGAACGAGGGCCGCAGGATCGTGTAGACGCGCACGACGGAGGCTCCCAGCGCTCCCATGCCGCGCAGCCACCGGTCGTAGTCCGACCGTGTCGCGGCCACCTCGCCCGGAAGATGGCCGGGCGTCGTCGAGCCGAGGTTCACGCCGGCCCAGAAGCGGGGCACGAGCCGTCCGTCCTGCACCGCGTCGATGCGGGTTCCGTCGACACGCGCCGGGAGTCGCAGCCCGTCCACGGTGACGGGGCTCGGCGGCTGCGGGCGGGTGGCCGCGCTCGAGCCGCAGCCGCAGAGCAGCGCGACGGCGATGGCGGCGAGCGCGCGGGGGGACATCGGCTGCAGGATCGGCCGGCGCCGCGCCGACTTGAGGAGCCGGGCAGTTCACCCTTCTGCGCCGCGCGGCGGCGGCCGATGCAGAGGCTGATGCGATCGCTCGTGATCATCGGGCTCGCGCTGGCGGCCGCGGTCGCGTCGGCGCCGGCGGCCCAGGCGCGGCCCGCGGTGGCTGCTGCCGGCCCCTCGCCGCTGTGCGGAGCTCTCACCGGCGCTCCGGTGGATGTCCGCCACGTGCTGGTCGTGGTGATGGAGAACCACAGCTACCGCGACGTGATCGGCCCGCGCGGCTCGGCCGTGGCCGCGCACGCACCCTTCATCAACCGCACGCTGAAGCGGGGGTGCGGCCTGGCGACGGCCTACCGCGCGGTCACGCATCCGTCGCTGCCGAACTACCTTGCGCTGGTTGCCGGCACCCGCGGCGGAATCGCCACCGACTGCACATCGTGCACGAGCGCGGCGCCGACCCTCTTCGAACGGCTCGCTGCGGCCGGGCGCGGCTGGCGCGTCTGGGCCGAGTCGATGCCGGGCCGCTGCTCGCAGGCCGCGTCATCGGGCGAGTATCTGAAGCGGCACAACCCGGCCACCTACTTCCCGGCGATCGCCGCCGGCTGCGCCCGCTGGGACGTCCCGATGGGCGGCGCGACCGGCCGGTTCGCGAGGGCCCTGTCAGGCGGCCCGCTTCCGGCCTACGGGATGGTGGTGCCCAACGCGTGCAACGACATGCACGACTGCTCGGTGGCCACGGGCGACCGGTGGCTCGCACGGTGGGTCCCGAGGATCGCGGCCACGCCGTCCTACCAGGCGGGTCACACGGTGGTGTTCGTGGTCTGGGACGAGGGCGAGGGGGGCGGGTATGGCGGCGAGAACTGCCTGCGCGCGGTCTCGGACGAGAGCTGCCACGTCGCGGCGCTCGTGCTCAGCGAGCACACGCGCCCGGGCACCCGGTCGTCCGAGGTGGTGTCGCACTACTCCGTGCTCCGCGCGGCCCAGGCGCTGCTCGGTTCCAGGCCGTTTCTCGGCAAGGCGCGGACGGCGCCTTCGCTGCGCGCCGCATTCGGCCTCGGCGGGTAGCGATTTGCATAGTTAGTAAGCGTTCACTAACCTGCGCTGCATGGCAGTTGCACCACGTCAGCGGCTCACCCACGACGCGCGCCACGCGATGATCCTCGCGGCCGCCCGCACCGTCTTTGCGAAGCACGGTTTCCACGGTGCGAGCACCGCCGAGATCGCCCGGCTCGCGGACTGCTCGGAGCCGATGCTCTACAAGCATTTCGCCTCGAAGCAGGCGCTGTTCGCGGCTGTTCTGGTCGACGCGACCGAGCAGCTGAAGGAGCGCATCCACGCCATGCTCGAGGGCCACGGCACGGGGCTCGAGCAGATGGTGCAGATGGTCGGCCCCCTGGCCAACGACCCGGTCATGATCGAGGTGTCGCGCCTGCGCATGCTGGCGATCACGCTCGCCCACGAGCCCGAGATCCGGTCGGCACTGGCGGCCAGCGTCAGCGAGATGCGGCGCCGGGTGGTCGGCTCCGTGCGGCAGATGCAGGAGATGGGAACGGCCCGGAGGGACATCGATCCCGACCAGATCGGCTGGCTGTGGCTCGGCTTCATCCTGGCCGCCGGCTTCCGCATGGCGATCGAGGGCCCCGGCGCCGCGGAGCAGCTTCCCGAAATTCCCCAGACACTGATCGCGCTGCTGCGCGTGAACGATGACAAGGAGGTGGACGGATGACGAAGGACCATCCAAACCACAAGTGGTGGACGCTGTTCGCCATGTGCTTCGCGCTGTTCATGATCATGCTCGACAACACCGTGGTGAACGTCGCGCTGCCGACGATCCAGCGGTCGCTGCACATCAGCAATCCCGAGAATCTCGAGTGGACCGTCAACGCCTACGTGCTCACGTTCGCCGCGCTGATCCTGCTCGGTGGCAAGCTCGGCGACCGGTTCGGCCGTAAACGGATCTTCATCCTCGGCCTGGCCATCTTCACCGTCTCGTCTGCAGCCTGTGCGCTGGCGACGACCGATACGCAGCTGATCGTGTTCCGTGCTCTGCAGGGTGTCGGCGGTGCGTTCCTCAACCCGCTGTCGCTCTCGATCCTCGTGGCCGCGTTCCCCCGCAAGCAGCTGCCGACGGCGATCGGCATCTGGGCCGGCATCTCCGGGCTCGGGCTTGCAATCGGGCCGCTGCTCGGCGGGTTCCTGACCGAGAACGTCTCCTGGTCGGCGGTGTTCTGGATCAACGTTCCGATCGGCATCCTCGCCGCCGCGGTGGCGGTGTGGGCGGTCGCTGAGTCGAGCGACACGACCACCAGGTCGCTCGATCTGCCGGGCGTGGTGCTCGTCACCGGGGGTCTGTTCACGCTGACGTGGGCGCTGATCAAGACCAGCAGCCACTCCTGGACGGGGCCCTACACGCTCGGGTTCCTCGCGCTCACCGTCGCGCTGCTGGGTGGGTTCATCTGGCGGGAACGCACCACCGCCGAGCCGATGCTGCCGATGCGCTTCTTCAGCTCCCGCGTGTTCTCGGCCTCGAGCACCGTCGTGCTGTTCGTCGGCTTTGCGATGTTTGGGATCTTCTACTTCGTCACGCTGTACTTCCAGAACGTGCTCGGCTACTCGGCCCTCGAGGCGGGGGTGCGGTCGCTGCCGATGACGATGATGGTCATCTTCGTGGCCCCGATCGCCGGTCGGCTGAGCGGGAAGATCCAGCCGCGCTTCCAGATGACGGTCGGCATGCTGATGATGACCGCCGGCCTGCTCGAGCTCTCGCGGCTCGATGTCAACAGCTCCTACAACATGATCTGGCCGGCGTACATCATTGCCGGGGCCGGGATCGCCATGACGATGCCGGCGGTGTCCGCGGCCGGGATGGCGGCCGTCGACCAGGCCAAGGCGGGCGTCGCGTCGGGCGTGATCAACGCCTCGCGGCAGGTGGGTGGCGCGCTCGGCGTGGCGGTGCTCGGCGCCGTCGTGTCTGTACGGGTCAGCAACGTCTGGACGCACGGAGACCAGCTGGTGCCGCTTGTGACCGGCGGCCAGGGCGCCAAGATCCATGCAGCCGCGCTGCAAGCGCACATGTCGCCCCAGGCGGCGGCGGCGCTGCAGGCGGAAGCTCTGCGGGCGTTCGTGCACGGGGTGCAGGGGGCCATGCTGGTGGGTGCCGTGTTCTCGTTCGCTGCAGCGATGACCGCGTTCTTCGGCCTGCGCCACGCGCCGATCGCCCAGCATGCGGGCGACCAGGCGCCGGTGATGGTCGAGGCGTAGGGATTCCGGTGGCCGGGTCAGCCCCGGGGGGCTGACCCGGCAGGCTGGCACCCGGCACGCCTGGTCCCCCCCATGTGATGTCCCTCCGCGGCGGTGCCGGAGCTGCCCTCTACGCTCCGGTGCGTGGCACGCCGCACGAACCTGACGCTGCTCGCCGCGCTGGGCGTCGCCTTCGCCTCGGGAGTGCTCAGCCTCTGGGTGGGCGATGCGCGCGCGTGGGCCGTCACCTGGGCGCATGGGGCCGCGGGGTTTGCGGTGCTGCTGCTCGTCCGCTGGAAGCTCCCGATCGTCCGGCGGGGGCTGGCGCGCCGGCGCGGCGAGTCGGGCGGCTCGGTCGTGGCCGGCGCCGTCGCGGTCGGGATGTTGATCACCGGCGTCGGACACTCGCTCGGCGTGCGCGACGCCGGCCCGGTCACCGTGCTTGGGTTGCACATCGCGCTTGCGGTCGCACTCGTCCCGCTGCTCGGCCTGCACGTCGTCGCCCACCCGCAGCGGCCGCGTCGCGGCGACCTCACCCGCGCGGGATTCCTGCGGCTCGCCGGCGTGACGGCCGCGGCGCTGACCGCGAAGGCGCTGTTCGAAGGGACGGTCGGCACCTCACGGGCGGCGACCGGGTCGCTGCGCCAGGCGCTGCCCTCGCCGACCTCGTGGCTCGACGACACCGCGCCCGACGTCGACCGGCAGGAATGGGCGGCCCGGCTGGCGGGCCTTCCCGTGCGGTCGGTGACCTGCGCGCTCGACTGCACCAGCGGCTGGTACAGCGTGAACCGCTGGGCCGGCGTTGCCGTCGCCGACCTGCTGGGTGCCCTCCCGACCGGGACGCGCAGCGTCCTCGTCCGGTCGCACACCGGCTACACGCGCCGGTTCGCCGTCTCGGAACTGGAAGGCATGCTGCTGGCCACGCATCTCGACGGCGTGCCGCTCGGTCCGGGCAACGGCGCCCCGGCCCGGCTCGTCGCCCCCGGGCGTCGCGGGTTCTGGTGGGTGAAGTGGGTCAGCAGCGTGGAGCCGAGCACGCGTCCCGCGTGGTGGCAGCTGCCGTTCCCGCTCGGCTGATCAGGAGATCAGCTTGATCTTGTAGATCGCGGTCGGCCCGCTGATCGGGCCGGTCGAGCCGTTCGGCAGGTTCGCGGTCGCCTCGATCAGGATTCCCTTGATCTCGCCGCCGCCCCACGACGTGATGAAGAAGTACGCGAAGCCGACGATGCGGACGTCCTTCTTCCCGTTCGGGAACGCGCTCGAGCCGGATCCGGCGTCGACGACGATCGGCACCTCCACCAGCCGCGGCGAGTCGGGCTTGATGATCGTCGAGAGCCCGCCGTTGGGGTCGGTGCGAACCACCTGGTCGAACGTGTCGGAGTTCGAGCCGATCCGCTGATCCATGCCCTGGTCGGTCGGCCCGGTGGCCACGCCCGGCTGCGTCGGCACCGTGTCGCCGACGTGCAGCGTGCACGGGTCGGTGCTGCCACCGAGCAGGTCGCTCCAGTCGCGCGCGCCCGTGCCGGGCGTGCAGCCGTTCTGCTCGGACGGCAGCTGCAGGGCGCCGTAGTTGCCCGTCGTCCCACCGCCGCCGGCCAGCTTCAGGTCGATCTCCGTCCCGAACGTGGGCAGGGCGTCCGGGGTGATCCCGATCGGTATCACGGGCTGCTGCTGGAGGCTGGTGTACTCGTAGACCTGCGCGGTCGCCGTCGCCTTGATGTCGAAGCCGCCGATGCCGAACAGCTTCGCGAAGTAGGGCTTGCCCGGTGCCGTGACCGTGACCTTGACGGTGTCGAGACCGCTCGGGCTGGCGGTCGAGTAGGCGTTCGCGGCGGCCGTCGTCGCGCCGTTCACCTTCGCCGCCTGCACCGCCACGCTCTCGGCCGAGGAGGCGCCGCGGTTGAGGTTGGCGGCGCCCGCGAGCGCTCCGGCGTCGGCCGCGTTCACCATGCGGCCGCGGTCGGTTCGCCAGACGCCGACATCGACCACGAGCGCCACCATGCCGATCAGCGTGGTGAGCGCGAAGATGGTCAGGATGGCGGCCTGGCCGCGCTGGGAGCGGTGGTGGGGAGCCACATGCTCAGGGTCGGCCGATCGGGGTGACGCCGCGTCACCCCGACGGGGGATCTAGCTGGAAGTAGCATGCCGCGGATGACCTGGACGGCGTCACCCGCCCGCCCCTCGGCCGCCGGCGCGGCGGGCATGGTGGCGACCAGCCAGCCGCTCGCGGCTCACGCGGGCGCGGCCGTGCTGCGAGACGGCGGCAACGCGGTCGACGCGGCGTTGACCGCGGCGGGCGTGCTTGCGGTCACCGAGCCGAACCAGTGCGGCGTCGGCGGCGACCTGTTCGCGATCGTCCTGCGCGACGGCGAGGCGCCCGTCGGGCTGAATGCCAGCGGCCGGTCGCCGGCAGAGCCGGCCGGCGGGGAGCCCGACCTGTTCGGCCCGCGCAGCGTGACGGTGCCGGGGTGCCCGGCGGGGTGGGCGGATCTCGCCGAGCGCTTCGCCACCCGGCCGCTTCCGCAGCTGCTCGCGCCGGCGGTCGAGATCGCGCGGGCCGGGTTTGCGATGGCGCCCCGAAACGCCGAGATGTGGGCCCTCGATTGGGCGGCGTTGACCGGCGAAGCTGCCGAGGTGTTCCGCCCCGCGGCCGCCGTCTCGAACCCGGCGATGGCCGACACGCTCGAGCTGGTCGCTGCCGGCCGGTTCTACGAGGGCCCGGTCGCCGAGGCGATCGCGTCGGCCAGCTGGCTCTCGGAAAGCGATCTGGCCGAGCACCGCAACGACTGGGTCGAGCCGCTCGGCTTCGACTACGGCGGCCATCGGCTGCTCGAGCTGCCGCCCAACGGGCAGGGGTCGATCGCCGGCTGGGCGCTCGAGCTCCTGGCATCGCCCTCGCCGCCCGACCAGGTCGAGGCGCTGGCCGCGGCGTATGCCCGCGGGTACGCAACGATCGGCGGCACTGCCTACGTCTGCACCGCCGACGCGGATGGCATGGCTGTGTCGCTGATCCAGAGCATCTTCTACGGATTCGGCTCGCAGGTGATCGTGCCGGATCACGGCTTCATGCTCCAGAACCGGGGGTCGGGGTTCATCGTTGAGGCCGGGCATCCGAACTGCTTCGGCCCCGGGAAGCGGCCGTTCCATACGATCATCCCCGCCGCGCTGCTCGACGGCGAGGGCCGCTGGGCCGCGGTGCTGGGCGTGACGGGCGGACAGTTCCAGCCGCAGGGGCACGTGCAGGTGCTCGTGAACCTGCTCGACCACGGGATGGAGCCGCAGCAGGCGCTGGACGCGCCGCGCTACAGGCTCGAGGAGGACGGCACGGTGTCGCTCGAGCCGCCGCTGGCGCATCTCGCGGACGCCTTCGGCCGGCCGGCGGTGGTGGTCGACGATCCGCACAACTTCGGCAACGGACACCTGATCGTGCGCCGCGACGGCGTCTACCGCGGCGGCAGCGAGCCGCGGCGCGACGGCCTCGCGCTCGGCGTGTGAGCGCGGGCGAACGCCGCCGGCGTCGTGTCACGGAACCGCCACCCGGCGGTCACACCCGCCCGACAGGGGTTGGGCTCCAATAATTGGGGTGCGCGGGGATCTGGGTCAACCATCCGGTGAACACGTCACGAAGGCGCAACGGGACGGCAGCGCCCACCCGACCGGAGTCGGACACCGCCACGGGGGGCGCGACAGGGGTGTGACGGTTTCGTGACGGCCGGGACGGCGCGCGTCCACGGCTGGGTCAGGCGCGCGGGGACGAGGGTTCGCCTAGCCCGGGCGACACGGGCTCGTGGCTGCCCGCCCTCACGACCCGGTCGCGCCCGTCGGACTTCGCGCGGTAGAGCGCGGCGTCGGCCAGCGCGAACAGCTCCGCCCGGTCGACGGCGTCGTCGGGATAGACAGCCCAGCCGATCGACGTGGACAGCCGCCTGCCGGGCACCGGCTCGATGCCGAGCGCCTTGACGGCCTCGCGGCCGCGCTCGAGCAGATCCGCCACGCCCTCCTCGTCGCCGGTCTCGAGGATCAGGGCAAACTCCTCGCCGCCGACGCGGAACACGCGGTCGGAGGTGCGCAGCGACGCGCGGATCGCTTCGCCCGAGTGGCGCAGCACGGTGTCGCCCTCCGGGTGGCCGAGGTGGTCGTTCACCAGCTTGAAGTTGTCGAGGTCGGCGATGGCGAGGGTGAAGCCGAGTCCGCGGCGCCGCGACAGGGCCACGCGGCGCCGGAGCTCAGCCTCGAATGCTCGGCGGTTCGGGAGCCCCGTGAGCGCGTCGTGGCCGGCCGCCCGCTCGAGCTCCTCCTGCCGCAGCACCGTCCGCCACAGCGCGGCCAGATGGCCGAGCAGGAGGTCGAGCGCGTGGTGGTCGTGCTCGTCGCCACGGCCGTGCTCGAAGCAGACGGAGACGTGCAGCCCCTCGCCCGCCTCGTCGACCTGGATCGCGAACCGTGGCTGTCCGTGCGACGGGTGCCCGTGTGCGACGCCCTCGCTGACGATGAAGCACGTCGCCCCGATCGCCTCCTTCGGCACCATGTGCGCGAACCCGATCAGCTGGCTGCGCGTCGCGGCGCCCTTCGCCCGGACGCTCCACGCCACCACCGACTCGATCTGGCTGCTCCACGCCGCCTGGCGCTCGCGCCGCGCATCCGCGTCGTGCGCCAGGCCGAACGCCCTGCGAAGCAGGCGCACCCCGCCGGCGAAGAGGATGACGAGCCCGAGCAGCGTTGCCACCTGCCGGACGATGTCGGCGAGGTGTGCGCGGAACCGCGCGGTGTCGACGGCGCCGCGCGACTCCGCCGTGAGCGTGTTCTCCAGGCTCTGAAGCCGGCGTGTCAGCACCGCCACTCGCCCGTCCGGCGCGGGATCCGCGGTCGGCGCCAGGCCCGCATGCGCGCCGCGCCCGTGCGCGAACGCGAGCGCCCCCGACTCCTCCCACGCGGTGACGGCCGCGATGCTGCGGTCGAGCGTCGCCTGGTCTCGGGTGCCGGTCTCCGCCGTGGCGACCGCGAGCCGCAGGTCGCCGATGTCGTGGCGCGTCTCGCGCATGCTCGACTGGAACCGCTGGCGATAGACGGCCTCGCCGGAGACCTGGTAGGCGAGCACCTCGTCGGCCTGTCGCTGGACGTCCGCCTGGAGGCGGGCGACGGCAAGCTGCGCCGCGCTTGTCGCCGCCGCCCGGCCCGTCGCGTCGTCACGGTAGCCCGACGCGAGCAGGCTCGTGAGCGCGACGAAGATGAGCACCGCGAGCGAGGCGGCGAACCAGAACATCGCGAAACGGCGGATCTCGGTCGAGATCCGCTCGCTCTCTCGCACGCCGGGGCCGGACGCACGCGCGGGGGCGGAGGGCGTCATGCCTTCTGCATCGCCGCCGGCGGCCGCAGGCAGCATCCCCCGTCGGCGTGATCCCGGCGCGCTACGGGTCTCGCAGCTGGTCGAGGTAGCTCTGACCGCCGTAGCCGCCGAGGTTGCGCCCGTGCCCGCCAGACCCGGCGTTGATCAGCATCGTGGTCACGGCGATCCCCAGCACGCTGAGGAAGAGCGAGGCGAATCCGAGCGCGGGCAGCATCGCCGCAGCGCCGCCCTGCGAGAGATCGCTGCGCATTGCGGCGCCGAACAGTAGGGCGATGCCGAGCACCACGACCAGGTCGCCGACGAGCGTGGCGACGAAGGCGGTGCCGAACCCGACGTCGACGCTCGAGAGCGGGGGCAGCAGCAGCATCAGGGCCACCGCTGTGACGGCGATCTGCCCGACCGCCGTGATCAGCAGCACCGCGACCCAGTGCGACGCCAGGCGATGGCCGTCCGTCCCGCCCAGCGCGATCGGGACGACCGTCAGGCTCGCGAGGATGCGGCCGATCCACGACCCGACGATCCCGCTGATGAACACTGTGACCCAGACGGGTAGACGCATGACGCCTCCTTTCCAGGAGGTGTCGGCGGGGCCGGACGACGGCTTGAGCATGACGTCTTCGGTCGGACGCTCCACCAAGGCGGGTGGCGGCGGGTGGCCGACCGCTCCCCGGCCGGCCACCCGCCTCGCCGTGTGACGCGACTACGCGGTGACGGCTGCGCCCATGTGCGCGAGCACCTGGCCGCTTGCAACCGTCGGCGGGGAAGCTGTTGCTCCCTTCGTGCGGAGATACTCCGCGGCCGTCTTCGCCGACGCCGACGTCGCCGCCTCGTCGTCACCGACGGTGACGCTCGTGCAGCCCTCGGCTGTGCGCAGGAGGACGTAGCTCTGGACGCCCGGGACGCCGGCCATCAGCGCTTCCACCTCGTCCTTGTTCTGAGCGAGCATGTCCGCCAACGCCGTATCGTTGTAGCTTCGGATGGTCGCGTGCATTGCGCCTCCCACGTAGTCGGCTCGGCGGCTGGCTGCCCCCGACGCCACCGCCGACCCTACACCGCTACGGCGACCGGCGCCCGTTCTCGACGAAGGCCGCATGCGTCACGGGCATCCTCTCGGCGAAGAACCGCTCGACCGCCTCGGCGTAGCGACGGATCTCACGCTGCGCCGTTTCGGCGTTCCGCAGCGAGACGAAGTTCATCAGGCTGCGCGCGTTGACCGTCCAGAAGAACTGCGTGTAGATGGCGACGGGGAGGACGTTGCGGGCGATCTCCTTGGCGACGCCCCGCTCGAGCAGGTCGAGGTAGGCCGCGTACGCCGCCCGGTACTGGGCGATCTGCGCCTCGCGGGTGTGCTCCGCCAGCCGCTCGTCGACCGGCTCGAACGTGTACGCCCCCGGCTTGCCGACCTGCGTGCGCACGTCCTCGGGCGCCGGCACGTAGAACTCCGCCTCCAGCTGTGAGTAGCGGGCCGACCACTCGTTGAAGGAGCCGATGCGGTGGCGCTGCCACTCGCGGCAGACGAAGATCGGACACTTGATGTGGAACCGGAAGGCGTTGTGCTCGGTCGGGCTGCCGTGCCGTTCTCTAATCAGAAAACGGATGAGGCCCTCCTCGCGCTCGGTCATCTCGGTCGACTGCTGGGCGAACGAGACCCGGGCGGAGTTGACGACCGACAGGTCGTCCGCCATGCAGTCGTCGAGCCGGACGAACCCGTGGTCGAGCACGTCGATCCGGTCGGAGGCCTGCACGGGACGTTCCATCGTCGCCATGATCGCAGGATACGGGCCTGTCCGGTCGGCACCTGGAACGCCACAGACCCGTCACACATCGCAACGAACGTCTGGCGATTCGGCCCACCCCCGGGGGTAGGGGTTGGTCTCCAATAATTGGGGTGGCGCCGGCTCTGGCTCAACCAGGCGGTCGAAGTGTCACGACTCCGTGCCGAACCGCTACGGCGACACTGCCGGAGTCGGGCTCCAATAATTGGGTCGCCGGTTTGCGGTATTGACAGCGGCCCGCCGGGCCGCCGGCGTCACGGACGCAGCAGCCGGCCGCCGTCGATGATCACGTTCTGCCCCGTGAAGAAATCGGCCTCGATGCAGTAGCGGATCGCCAGCGCCACGTCCCCAGGGTCTCCGAGCCGGCCGAGTGCCGTCTCCTCGCTGCTGCCCGCAACGCCCTCCGGCATCAGCACCGGCCCCGGCGCGACCCCGCACACGCGCACGCCGTCGCGCCCCCAGGCCGCGGCGAGCGCCTTGACCAGATACATCTGCGCCGCCTTCGCGGCGCCGTGCGGGGCGAACTTCGGCCACGGCTGGAGGCCCGCCACGTCCGTGATCGCGATGATCGCGCCACCGCCCGACGCCGCCATCACCTCGTGCGCCGCCTGTGCCGCGAACATGAACCCCTTCGCCGTCGAGTCGACCGCGATGTCCCACAGCGCCTCGTCGACGAGCGCCGGGTCGAGCGGGACGAACCCGCCCGACGGCGCGTGTACGTACACGTCGAGCCCGCCCAGCGCCTCGGCCGCCTGCTCGACGAGCCCCCGCATCTCCTGCGGCCGGGCGGCGTCCGCCTGGAACACCGCCGACCGCACCCCGAGCGCCTCGATCTCCTCGCCGGTCGCTCGGGCCGGGGCCTCCGATGTGTGGTAGCTGATCGCGACGCTCGCGCCGCCCCGCGCCAGGTCGAGCGCGACCGCCCGGCCCACGCGGTGCCCGCCGCCGGCGACCAGCACCCGTGCGCCCTCGAGCCTCACCAGAGCTCCGCCACGGCGCTGTAGTCGCTGTCGTCTCGTCCGTGGCCGAGCGCCCGGTCGTACGTCGTCGCCACGAGGCGCGACACCGGCCCGCCGAGCAGCTCGTTCGCGAGCCGCGCGTCCTTGGCGGCGAGGCGGAGCGTGAACCGGGCAGGCGGGCCGAACTCTCCCCGCACGATCGCGGGGCCCTTGTGCGTCACCGCCCGCGATGTTCCCGGACCCGCTGCCAGTGCCTCCAGCGCGCGCTCGGGGTCGATCCCCTCTCTGCCGACCATCGCCAGCACCTCCGCGAGCGCGGCGGTGTTGGCCAGCATCAGCATGTTGCCGGCCAGCTTGATCGCCTGGCCGCTTCCCGGTCCGCCCATCCGGTGCACCGTGCCCATCCGCGCCAGCAGCGGCTCCACACGGTCGACCACGTCGCCGTCGCCGCCGGCGTAGACCGCGAGCGTCCCGGCCTCCGCCTCGGGCAGGCTCCCCCCGACCGGCGCGTCGCAGACCGCCTGGAAGCGCTCGGCGAGGCGCAGCGCGCAGTGCGGGCCGCTGGTCGACATGTCGATCACCGTCAGCTCCCGCGGCAGCGGCCGAGTCACCTCGTCGACCGCCTCCGCGTCGGCCACCATCACGATCGCGACGTCGGCGCCCTCCGCCGCCGCGGCCGGGCTCTCGGCGGTCGCCGGGAAGCCCGCCATCCGCTCGGGGCTGCGGTTCCAGACGGTCACGTCCACGCCGCCGTCGACGAGCCGCCGCGCCATGCGCCGACCCATCGCTCCAAGGCCCAGGAATGCGACTCGGGCGCCCGTCATCGGCGAGTATGCTACCCAGCCGGTATCGGAACGAAGGAGAGAGTCCATGGCCTACGAGGTCCCACCGCTTCCCTACGACTACAACGCGCTCGAGCCGCACATCGACGAGCAGACGATGCGCATCCACCACGACAAGCACCACCAGGCGTACGTGGACAAGGCCAACGCCGCTCTGGAGGGCACGGAGTGGGCGGACAGGCCGGTCGAGGAGGTGCTGAAGAACCTCTCGTCCCTCCCCTCCGAGAAGCAGGGCCCGGTGCGCAACAACGCCGGCGGCCATGCCAACCACTCGCTGTTCTGGACGGTGCTCGGCCCCAACGGCGGCGGCCAGCCGTCCGGCGAGCTGGCAGATGCGATCACGCAGGCATTCGGCGGGTTCGACCAGCTGAAGCAGCAGATGACCGATGCCGGCGTCAACCGGTTCGGGTCCGGCTGGTCGTGGCTGGTCGTGGATAACGGGGGCGGGCTGAAGGTCACGAGCACCGCCAACCAGGACTCCCCGCTGTCCGACGGCCAGACGCCGATCTTCGGCATCGACGTGTGGGAGCACGCGTACTACCTGAAGTACCAGAACCGCCGCCCCGACTACCTGGGCGCGATCTGGAACGTGGTCGACTGGAACGCCGTCGCGGAGCGCTATGCGCAGGCGCGCTCGGCGGCCGCGGCGGTCTGACCGGCCGCATCGGAGACCCGTGAACCGCGGCGGGGCGGCGCGCTCGGCGTCCGCCTCGCCGCTCCGGCCTGCGACGAGGAGAGCGACGTGAGCGGCAAGACGGTGGTGTTCTTCCCCGAGGGTGCCTTCGGCCCGACGAACAACTGCGTCGGCATCGGCGAGCAGCTGAAGGCGCGCGGCCACCGTGTCGTGTTCATCGTCGAGGAGTCGTTCGCCGGCACGCTCGAGGCGCGTGGTTTCGAGGAGCGGCTGATGCGGCTCGGCCCGGCGCCGGAGGTCGAGGAGGCGCCGGGCCAGTTCTGGAAGGACTTCATCCGCGAGACGGCCCCCGTCTTTCGTCAGCCCACCATCGAGCAGCTGACCGGCTTCATCCAGCCGACGTGGCAGGCGCTGCTGGACGGCGCGCGCTACGTCGAGCCGCGGCTGCGCGAGATCTTCGACGAGCTCCGCCCCGACGTGATCGTCGAGGACAACGTGCCCGCGTTCCCCGCCGTGGTGACCGCGGAGGCGCCGTGGGTGCGCGTCGTCTCGTGCAATCCGCTCGAGCTCAAGGACCCGGAACTGCCTCCGCCGTTCTCGGGCTATCCCGCCGGGGACCGCAGCGGCTGGGACGAGTTCAGTGCCGAGTACGACCGCACGCACCGCGAGATGTGGGAGTCGTTCAACGAGTGGGTGCAGCAGCAGGGCGCCCCGCCGCTCGACGACCTCGAGTTCATCCACACCGCCGACATGAACCTCTACCTCTATCCCCGGGACGCCGACTACGACCGCAGCCGCCCGCTGGCCGGCGACTGGCACCGGCTGGAATCGTGCGTGCGGGCGGGAGACGGGGCGTTCGACCTGCCCGAACAGCTGCGGGACGGCCCGGGCGCGGTGATCTACCTGTCGCTCGGGTCGCTCGCGTCCGCGGACGTCGAGCTGATGGAGCGGCTGGTCGCGGCGCTGCGCGATGCGCCCCACCGGTTCATCGTCTCTAAGGGCCCGCAGCACGACCAGTACGAGCTCGCGCCGAACATGTGGGGCCACGAGTTCCTGCCCCAGCCGGCGATCCTGCCGATGGTCGACCTCGTGATCACGCACGGCGGCAACAACACCACCACCGAGTGCTTTCACCACGGTGCGCCGATGATCGCGATGCCCGTGTTCTGGGATCAGTACGACAACGCCCAGCGGGTCGACGAGACCGGCTTCGGCGTGCGCCTGCCGACGTACACCTTCGAGCCGGAGCAGCTGACCGGGGCCATCGACCGCCTGCTCGCAGACCGGGCGCTGCACGACCGCATGGCGTCGATCGCGCGGCGCCTGCAGGCGGACCCCGGCACGGCCGCGGCCGCCGGACTGATTGAGCGTCTCGCTTCCTGACCCCGCGGAGCTGGCCGACCGGATCGCGACGGCGCGATGGTACGGCGGGAAGGGCGCCAGGATCACCGGCGTCACGGAGGAGGACCGCCTGGAATTCGACGGCGGTGCGGCCCTCCACGTGCTCCGTGTCGAGGCGGAGATGCGGCCCCCGGAGCGCTACCTGTACCTCTCCGGCGAGGATCGCCTCTCGGCGCCGGTGCTCGACGCAATCGTCCACGCGCGCACGCTGGGCGACTGGTCGTTCGAACCCGGCGTGGTGCTCCCCGGGCTGCTCCCGAGCGAGCAGGTGCAGCGGCCGATCGGCCTCGACCAGTCGAACACGACGCTGGTCGTCGGCGAGCGGCTGGCGATCAAGCTCTACCGCCGGCTCGAGCACGGAGCGCACCCCGACATCGAGATCGGGCGGTACCTGACCGAGCACGCAAGCGTGGCGTTCGTGCCGGCGTACGCGGGCTGCGTCCGCTGGCGCGGCCACGCGATCGCGATGCTGCAGGCCTACGTGTCGGGCGCCGAGGACGGCTGGACATGGGCCGCGCAGGCCGTGCAGGACGGCGACGTGTCGGACGTCGCGCGGCTGGGCGGCAACACCGCAATGCTGCATGCGGCGCTCGCGCAGATGGCGTCGCGCCCGGCCCGCCGCGAGGAGGTCGCCAACTGGCGGCGCTCGGCCGACCTGCAGCTGGAGCGCGCGCTCGGCCTGGTCGGCGGCGAGCCCGGCGACGAGCTGCGCAGCTACGCACCCCGGCTGCGCGAGGAGTTCGCCGCCCTGGAACACGGCCCTCCGCCGGCGCTGACCCGCGTGCACGGCGACTACCACATAGGGCAGATCCTGCGCTCGCCCGACGGCCTGCGGGTGGTCGACTTCGAGGGCGAGCCGACCAAGGGGCTCGCCGAGCGCAGCGCGCTGGGGACGCCGCTCCGCGACGTCGCGGCGATGCTGCGGTCGTTCGACCACCTCGCCCGGCACGTCGACCGGGACCTGATGCCGGGGATGACCCGACGGATCGAGCGCTGGATCACGGACGCGCGCGAGGCGTTCCTGGACGCATACGGCGATCACGACCCGCGTCTGCTGCGTGCGCTCGAGATGGAGAAGGAGACGTACGAGTTCGTCTACGCCGCGACCTTCCTGCCCGACTGGACGTATGCCCCCGTCGGCGGGATGCGGTGGCTGATGGGGGAGAGGGCGCCGTGAACGCCGATGCGTTCCTCGCCGACATCGTCGCCGAGCCGGATGCGCTGCGGCGGGTGGCCGAGCACCACGGCGGCGCGCGGCTGGAGCGGCTGCTCGACCGCCCGCGGGTGCTCTTCATCGGCATGGGGAGCTCGCGCTTTGCCGCCATGACCGCGACCGCCGACCTGCGCGGCCGGGGCGTGGATGCGCACGCCGAGCTCGCGTCGACGGGAGCGCCGCAGCCGCCGTCGCAGGGCACTGCCTGTGTGCTGATCTCGGCGTCGGGATCGTCGAAGGAGACCGTCGCCGCGCTGCGGCGGCACCGGCGGCGCAGCACGATCATCGTGCTCACGAATGCGCCGCTGGGCGAGCTCGCCGCCCTGGCGGACATGTCCATCGACGTGCTCGCCGGTCCGGAGAAGGGCGGCGTCGCCTGCCGCAGCTTCGCCTGCACGCAGGCGGTGCTGGCGCTCATGCGAGGGGTCTCGGCAGACCGGATCCGCAGGGCGGCGGATGCGGTGCAGAGCGTGATCGAGGAGCGCCGCGTCTGGCTCGACGATCTGACCGCGCTCGCCGAGGACGCGCGCGGCGTCTGGGTCTCGGCGCCGGCCGAGCGGATCGGAACCGCCGAGCAGTCCGCGCTGATGCTGCGCGAGGGGCCCCGCATCGTGGCCGACGCATGCGAGACGGGCGACTGGCTGCACGTCGACGTCTACCTGACGAAGCGCCCGTCCTACATGCTGCTCCTGCACGCCGGCTCTCCCTACGACGACGAGGTCGCGGGCTGGCGCGCGGAGCGCGAGTTCGAGCTGGTAACGATCGGCGGCGAGGTGCGCGGCGCCACCGGCGTGATCGCCTTCCCCGGTGCGGACGACCCCGTCGTGGCCGCGATCGCCGGCACCGTCGTCTCCGAGCTGCTGGCCGCCGAGCTGTGGCGGCGGCATCCGGTCTGATGACGCCCGGGCTGGCGGATGGGCCGGACGGGCGCCCTCGCTGCTGGTGGGGCGTCTCGACGCCCGACTACCTCGCCTACCACGACCGCGAGTGGGGCCGGCCGGTGCGCGACGACCAGGGCATCTACGAGCGGCTGACGCTGGAGGCGTTCCAGTCGGGCCTGTCCTGGCTGACGATCCTGCGCAAACGCGAGGCGTTCCGAGCGGCCTTCGCCGGATTCGACGTTCGACGGGTCGCCCGCTTCGATGGGTCGGACCGGGCCCGGCTGATGGCCGATGCGGGCATCGTGCGAAACGGCGCCAAGATCGACGCCGCCATCGCCAACGCTGCGGCGGCGGCCGCGATGGCGGACGCCGGGGAGTCGCTCGCGCAGCTTGTGTGGTCGCATGGTCCTGAGCGGCTGCGGGGCGCTCCCGGGCCGGGCGACATCGCCGGTGAGACGCCCGAGTCGCGGGCGCTCGCGCGCGAGTTGAAGCGCCGCGGGTTCCGCTTCGTGGGGCCGACCACCGTCTACTCCACGATGCAGGCGTGCGGCGTCGTCAACGACCACCTTGACGGCTGCTGCGTGCGCGGCGAGGTGGAGCGCGAGCGGTCGGCCGCCGCCGGGTAGGCTTGCCGCGTGAGCCTGCCGAACTGGATCTCGCTCGGCCGCATCCTGCTGATCCCCGTGTTCATGGTTGCCCTGCTCGGCAACGTCCGGTACGGCGACGTGATCGCCGTGGCGGTGTTCAGCGTCGCGGCAGGGAGCGACTCGCTCGACGGCTATCTCGCCCGCTCGCGCCAGGAGGTGACGACGATCGGCAAGCTGCTCGACCCGCTCGCGGACAAGCTGCTGATCTCGGCCGCCCTGATCTCGCTCGTCGGGCTCGAGCGGCTGTCCGCGTGGGTCGCGATGGTGATCATCGCCCGCGAGTTCGCGGTGACCGGGCTGCGGCTGATAGCCGCGGCCGAGCACATCGTGATCGCCGCCTCCCCGTGGGGCAAGATCAAGACCACCGTGCAGGTGGCCGCGATCATCGCCCTGATCGTCGACGACCCGCCCCACACGGTGACGACCGTGCTCGTCGCCTGCGCCGTGGCCGTGACCATCTGGTCGGGCATGGAGTACTTCATCTCGGCGCGTGACGTCCTGCGGAGCCCGGCATGACGGGCGCCGTCGCCGCGATCGCGATCGGCTACGTGCTCGGCTCGTGCCCGTTCGGGTACTGGGCCGGTCGCCTGCGCGGCGTCGACCTGCGCACACAGGGCAGCGGCAACACCGGCGGCACGAATGCGATCCGGGTGCTCGGCCCGGCGATCGGCGTTCCCGCGCTGGTGCTCGACATCGCGAAGGGCGCGGCGGCCGTCGCTGCCGCCTCGCTGCTTGGCGGCACCGGGATCGAGGTGCTCGCCGCCGCCGCCGCGATCGTCGGCCATACGTTCTCGATGTTCCTCGGCTTCCGCGGGGGCGGCAAGGCCGTCGCCACGGGCGCCGGTGCCATGCTCGCGCTCGCCCCTGAGGTCGCACTCCCGGTGGTGGTGCTGTGGATCGTGGTCAGCCTGGCAACGCGCTACATCTCCGTGGCATCGATGGCGTCGGCGGTCGCATTGGTGGCCGGGTCGCTCGTCAGCGATCAGCCCTGGCCGGTCGTCGCCTTCTCGCTGTTCGGCGCGGCGCTCGTCGTCTGGCGCCACCGCTCCAACATCGCGCGCCTGCGTGCGGGCACCGAGCACCGGCTGAACCTGCGAGGTGCGCGGTCATGAGCGGCGTGCGAGCCGCGGTGTTCACCGGCGTCGACCGGCCGCTCGAGATCGAGCAGCTGGAGATCGCAGGCCCGGGCCCAGGCGAGGTGGCTGTGCGGATCGAGGCGTCGGGGCTGTGCCATTCCGATCTGCACGTGATGCTCGGCGAGTGGACGGAGGAGCCGCCGATGGTGCTCGGGCACGAGGGCTGCGGCGTGGTGGAGGCGGTCGGCGAAGGCGTTCACCGGCTCGCGCCGGGCGACCGCGTCGTCCTGTGCTGGTACGCGCCGTGCGGCGATTGCGCTCGCTGCCGGTCGGGGCGCCCGTGGATCTGCACGGACACGCCGGCGAACGCAAGCCTGATGCCCGACGGGACGACGCGCCTGCGCCGGCCCAACGGCCGCCCGGTGCGCGCCTATCTGAACGTGGGGTCGCTGGGTAACCGGGCGGTCGTGCCCGAGTCAGGGGCGATACGGGTGGATGCCTCGCTCCCTGCCGACGTCGGCTCGCTGATCGGCTGCGGGGTTGCGACCGGGGTGGGGGCGGTGCTCAACACCGCCGCGGTGCAGGCCGGCCAGAGCGTCGTGGTGATCGGCTGCGGCGGCGTCGGCCTGTCTGCCGTGATGGGCGCGGCGCTGGCGGGCGCATCGCCGATCGTGGCCGTCGACCTCCACGACGAGAAGCTCGATCTCGCGCGCGATGTCGGCGCCACCCACGGGGTTCGCGGCGGGGACGGCGCGGACGCCGAGATCGCGGCGATCATCCCCGGCGGCCCGGATCACGTGTTCGAGGCGATCGGCCTGCGGTCGACGATCGAGTGGGCGTTCTCGCTGCTGCCCATGGGCGGCACGGCGACGCTGGTGGGGATGACGCCCGAGGGCGTGCGGGTGGGCTTCGAGCCGCTGGACTTCACGGCGGCCGGACAGACGATCCTCGGCTGCACGTACGGATCATGCGTGCCGGATCGCGACTTCCCCCGGTTCGCGGCGCTCGCGATGGAGGGCCGACTACCGGTGGAGCGGCTGATCGCCGAGCGGATCGGGCTGGACGACGTGAACCGTGCGTTCGACCAGATGCGCGGGGGCGACGGCGCCCGCCGCGTGCTGCTTCACTGAGCCGCCCGCCGGCTGCTCCGCTCAGGAGTCGAGCAACCACTCCTCGGCCGTCGTGTGCCGGGATGCCGCCCCGGTGCGGTTGAGGTCGGCCCGGAGCTCCGCCACCACCCCGTGGCGCTCGGCGAGCACGTCGTGATTGTGGATCGTCTCGAAGTTGACCTGCCGCGCCAGGACGAAGCAGCCGTCGGAGAGGTCGCCGTAGTGCTCGAGCGCCCCGGCCACCATCAGCCTGACGGAGTCCTCGACGAAGCGCGGGTGCAGGTGCGCCTGCTCGACCACGTGCAGCTCGTCCGGCCGCTTCAGCAGCTCGAAGATCGGGGCGCTCATCGACCGCTCGGCGATGCCGATCAGGTCGCGGGCATCCACCTCCCGCGTCGTGCCCAGCATCAGCGTCGCCTCGGCGCGCTGGTTGTGCGTTGCCGCGGGCAGGAGCGAGAAGATCTCCTCGACCTGCGAGTCGTCGTAGCCGGCCTCGTGCAGCCGCACGCCGGCGCGCTCGCGAACGAGCCCCTGTGCGCACGGGCAGGCGTTCAGGCCGCGCACCTCGACGCCCACCATCCGTCGTGACCGCGACGCGTTTGCCAGCGACCGTCCGATCAGGTGGTAGATCTCCTGCGTCGGCAGGTCGGTCACGGGCGTGCGCCGCGTGACCGGGAACTTCGCGCGAATCGTGACCTCGCTGCGCACGGCGTGCTGGCGCTCGACGATCTGTGCCGCGATCCGCTCCGCGAGGTCCTCGACGTGCAGCGACTGGCCGATCACGACCTCGTCGATCGCCTCGGCGACGGTTTCGGGGAACCGCGACATGTGGACGCCCTTCTGCGCGGGGTCGAGGTCGACGAAGGCGTCGATGTCGGCGTAGTAGAGCAGCTCCGTGCCGGCGTGGGCGATGCGGATCACCTTCTGCACGCCGGTCACTCCGGCCCGCGTGAGGGCGAGGTGGACGTCCGGCTGCGTGGCCTGGAGGTCGTTTGCGAAGATCTCGCTCTCGGTTTGGCTCATCAGGGGAATGGTAGTCCTCCGTTAGTCGCGCAGCAGTCGCGACAGACGCCGGTCGGCAAGCACGCGGCCGGCGGTCTGGCACGTTGGGCAGTAGTAGATGGTGTGTTCGTCAAACGAGACCTGTCGGATTTCATTCCCGCATCTGGGGCACTGGTCTCCGAGCCGGTTGTGCACGGCGTAGCCGTGCGACGCCTTGGTCGCGAGCCCGGATGCCGAGAGCGGCATGAGGCGGTCCGTGGCCTCGCGCAGCTCGCCCACGATCGCATCGTGCAGCCGCTGCAGCTCGTCGTCGTCGAGCTGCGGGCCCATGGCGTACGGCGAGAGCCGCGCGGTGTGGAGGATCTCGTTCGCATACGCCCGGCCGATCCCGGCGATGGCGCGCTGGTCGCGCAGGAATGCGTGCAGCCGGTGGGGGTGGTCGCTCAGCTGCCGCCGCAGCGCCGCGGTGTCGAACGCCGGGTCGAGCGGCTCCGGCCCGATGTGGGCGAGCTCCGCCTCGAGCGCCTCCGGCGTCAGAAGCCACGCGCCCGCGCGGCGCTTGCTGCCGGGCTCGCTCATGGCCAGCTCGGTGCCGTCGTCGAAGCGGATCGCGAGCACGGCGGACTTCGGATGCGACGGGCCCACCGCCAGCCGGCCGGCGGACATCAGGTGGATCATCAGCACCGGTCCGGAAACGGTCTCCAACAGCAGCCGCTTGGCCCGTCGCCGGACCTCGGCGAACCGGTCGCCTGTGAGCGACGAGAGCGGCGGGTCGATCGTCTTCACCGTGGCGAAGTGGGCGACCGGCACGGCCGCGATCGGCTCGGCGGTGAGACGGTCGCGCTGCGCACGGACGAACGCCTCCAGTTCGGGCAGTTCAGGCATTGCGGGTAGGGTAGGCGGTCATGCCAGTGACGGTGGTGCGGGGCGGGGTTCCGGAGAGCCGGCATGACGTGCATGTGGCCGTATGCGACGGAGCCGGGCGCCTGGTCGCCTGGCACGGCGACCCGCAGCGGCTGACCACGATGCGCTCGGCGGCCAAGCCGCTGCAGGCCGGTCCGCTGGTCCGCTCGGGCGCGGCGGACGCGTTCGGATTCGACGACGAGACGCTCGCGGTCTGCTGCGCCTCGCACGCCGGTCTCGATGTGCACGTCGCAGCCGTCGAGCGCGGGCTCGCGGCCGCCGGGCTGACGCCGGACGCGCTGCGAAACAGCACCGGGTCCCCGGAGCAGCGCCTCCGCCACAACTGCTCGGGCAACCACCTGGCGTTCCTCGCGCTCTCGTCGTACCGTGGCTGGGAGGTCGACGACTACCGCGCTCCCGGCCACCCGTCGCAGGTCGCTGCGCTTGCGGCGGTCGCCGAGGCGGCCGGAGTGCCCGAGCAGGAGATCCCCCTCTGCACGGACGGCTGCGGCGTCGTCTGCTTCGCACTTCCGCTGGCGACGATCGCGGGCATCTACGCGCGACTCGACCGGCTCGTCCCGCGTCAGGCCGCCGCCATGCGCGCTCATCCGGAGATGGTCGCTGGGCCGGGCGACATGGACACCGAGCTGCCGCGTGCAATCGACGGCGCCGTCAGCAAGGGAGGCGCCGAGGGCCTTGGCTGCGTCGCGCTCCCAGACGGCCTGGGCATCGCCGTCCGCGTCGAGGACGGCGCCTGGCGGGCGGTCGAGCCGGCGGTGATGGACGTGCTCGCGCAGCTGCTCGGCTGGGACGATCCGCCCAAAGGACTTTCCGGGTTCCTGCGGCCGGACTTTCGCAACTCGCCCGGCGACGTTGTCGGGTTCCTGGAGGCTGACGTGGTGCTGACGCGGGCGTGACCTTTGCCGCCGAGTTGTCAGCGTGGTGAAAATTTGGTTCTCGGAGCGGATTTCCAGCGGTATACTCCCCGCGTCTGCGCGTGCCACTGCCACGATCGTGGCGGGGTCTTCTTCCATTCCGACGTCATACGAGGGCGCCAATGCTGACCGTCGACATCTCCCTGCCCGACATCGACGAGCTGAAGGCGCTCGTCCAGGAGGGCCAGGAAAAGGGCTACCTCACGTTCGACGAGGTCGCCGCGGCGCTCGAGGAGATCGAGCTGACGAAGGAGCAGCTCGAGGACTTCTACACCTACCTGCTCGACCACAACATCGAGCTGCTCGACGGTGAGTCGAAGCAGCAGGCGCAGCAGGAGCGCCTCGTCCACGGGGAGAAGCCGCCGGAGCTCGATCTCACGGTCGAGCCGAGCCTCGACTCGCTGCGCCTGTACCTGCGCGAGATCGGCAAGGTGCCGCTGCTGACCGCCGACCAGGAGGTCAGCCTGGCGAAGCGGATCGAGCGCGGCGACATGCGCGCGAAGCAGCAGATGATCGAGGCGAACCTGCGCCTGGTGGTCTCGATCGCGAAGGGCTACCTGGGACGCGGGCTCAGCTTCCTCGACCTCATCCAGGAGGGGAGCCTTGGGCTGATCCGCGCCGTGGAGAAGTTCGACTACCGCAAGGGCTACAAGTTCTCGACCTACGCGACGTGGTGGATCCGCCAGGCGGTCACCCGCGCCATCGCCGACAAGGCGCGGACGATCCGCATCCCGGTGCACATGGTCGAGAAGCTGAACCGCGTCGTCCACATCGAGCGCCAGCTGGTGCAGCGCCTCGGCCGCGAGCCGCGGCCCGACGAGATCGCGCGCGAGCTGTCGATGACGGCCGACGAGGTGCGGGACATCCTGCGGATGGCGCAGCTGCCGGTCAGCCTGGAGAAGCCGATCGGCGAGGAGGAGGAGTCGGAGCTCGGCGATTTCGTGCAGGACGAGCAGGCCGTGTCGCCGTTCGACTCCGCCACGATGACGCTGCGCAAGGAGGACATCGAGCGCGCGCTGGACTCGCTGCCCGAGCGCGAGCGCAAGGTGATCGAGCTGCGGTTTGGCCTCAAGGGCGAGCATCCGTGCACGCTCGAGGAGGTCGGCCGGGCGTTCGGCGTCACCCGCGAGCGCATCCGCCAGATCGAGAACAACACGCTGAAGAAGCTCGAGAGCCTTCCCGAGGCGCAGGCACTGCGCAACGCCGAGTAGCCCGCCGGCGATAGAATCCGCCCGCTCGGGGGGGTGTCCGAGTGGCTAAAGGAGACGGGCTGTAAACCCGTTGGCTCTGCCTACACAGGTTCGAATCCTGTCCCCCCCATCCCATCGTCAACCGCGGGGCGCTTCACCGGCGATCAGCTGAGCGTCTTGATGTACGCGACCAGCTCGCCGATCTGGCTGTCGGTCAAGATCGTGCCCCAGTGAGGCATGCTGACGATCGGGGCCTTTCCCAGGACGCTGCCCGACCGGATGACCTCTGCGATCTTTGCGCCGGTGTTGAACTCGCCGGTGAAGTCGGCGCCCGTGAGCGGCGGGATCACCGTGTCCGGGGACTCGGGGTTCGGCACCCCGCCGAGCCCGTTGGGCCCGTGGCAGTTGATGCATCCGTACCGCTGATAGAGCGCTTGCCCGGCGGTCGCGTCGCCCTGGTCGGTGGGCACCGGCACCGGCTCCGCGTCCGCGACCTGCGGGAACCCTGCCTCCATGTAGGCGACCAGCTCAGCGATCTGCGGCCGCGCGATGACGCCGTGCCAGATCGGCATGAACGGCTTCGTGGCGTTGCCGGAGACGCCGGCGCCGTGCTCGATGATCGAGGTCAGCTGGGCGACGCTCAGGTTGGGTGCCAGTGAGTCCAGCGCGGGCACGTCCGGCGACACGCCTCCGGCGCCGCGGGGGCCGTGGCACTCGGCGCATGCGAACTGCACGAACGCGTGTGCGCCCAGCGCGACCTTCTGCGGCACGGGGGCCGGCTTGGGCCCGCTGACGCCACCGGCGGACGACACGGGCGCAGCCGAGCGGTTGTTCTTGCCCGCGTAGTACGCGGCCAGCCCCACCCCGGCCATGACCAGCACGATTACGGCCACGGCGAGTGCGACCACACTCGCGTCGCTCCGCGTCTGTTTCGCGTCGTGACGGTCCATAAGGGCAGCGTGACGTTACAGGGAATCCGCGTCGCCGGGGAGTCCACCGTTCGTTTCTGCGGCAAATCCCGTATACGGGCGGCGCGCTCGGCGCGCGGACCGGTGATCCTGACGCTCACCGGACCGACGCTGCACCCCGGCCTCGCCGTGCGGGGAGCGTACTGTCACTGTCGGTTTGCCGGCCGGGCGCCGACGCTCCTGCGCTCATGATTTCCTCAGAATGCCGGCGGCATGATTGTGCCGGATGGCGTTGATCCGTCGGTTCTCGAGGACTGAGCGCGCGGCCCATTGGCTGATCGCTGCGACGTTCGCCGTCATGCTCCTCAGCGGTGGTCAGGTGCCGCACCGCTGGTCATGGACGACGGCCTGGTTCGACGTTCACGTCGGTGCTGCCGCTCTGCTCATCGCCGGGCTGGTTGCGCTCGTTGTATCCGCCGACGGCCCGGCGCTCCGGGCCACCGCCTCGGAGCTTCGCCGCCTCGACCGCGACGACCGCGCCTGGCTCTCCCCAACGCGCCTGCTGGCCCGCCGGCCGGCTCCGCCGGTGGGACGGTTCAACGCCGGCCAGAAGCTGAACGCGCGGCTATCGCTGCTTGGCATCCTGGGCCTGTACGGAACGGGTGCCTACCTGATCACGTTCGGGAACACTGCTTTCGGCCTCCTCCACGGCCCGTTCGCCTTCCTCACGTCGGTCCTCATCGCCGGGCACATCTTCATGGCCGTGGTCAACCCATCCACGCGGCACGCGCTGCGCGGCATGACGCTCGGGACGGTGGACCGTACCTGGGCCGAACATCACTTTCCCCGCTGGGTCGAGGATCATGACGCGGGCGGCCGATCGGCGGCTACGGCTCGACGGACACGGGGCGGGACGTAGGTGATACCGGCGCGGGCGGCCCCTCGGCGGTCGCGCAGGCGCTCCCGGAGGGTGATCGCCGCCGCCGGACTGGTTGTGGTGGGCGGAGCCGCCGTTGTGGTGCTGGCGGCCGGCCGCCGCGAGACTGCCAGTTCCTCGCCGCGGCGTGCGGCCGTGCAGGCCGCGGAGCAACGGCCGGCCAAGCCCACGGTGCGGGTCCATGTGACGCGCCTGGGGCGGCTCGGCGCACCTCTGCAGGATGCGGCCGTCGCCGTTCGGGGAGACCGCGTCTTCGTATTCGGGGGCCTCGACATGTCGGGCACGTCAACTGGCGCGATATCCGAGATCGCGGGCTCATCGATCTCGATCGCGGGGCGTCTGCCGGTGCCGGTGCACGACGCCGCTGCTGCACAGGAAGGCGGCAGCCTCTACATCGTCGGTGGCGGCCGGGCAACGAGTGCGCCGGGCATAGCGCGGTTCAGCCCGATGACGGGAACGACGCGGCTCGTCGGTGTTCTTCCGACCCCGCTGTCGGATCTCACGATCGCCTCCGTCTCCGGCACGCCGTACGTCATCGGCGGGTATACCGGAGCGGTGTGGTCGGACCGGATCTACGCGCTTTCGGGTGGGCACGTGCATCTCGCCGGACGGCTGCCGGTCGCATTGCGCTACGCCGCCGCGGCGACGGTCGGCCAGTCGATCATCATCGCCGGTGGACGCACCACGGCGGGGCCGGCCAGGGCGATCTACCGCTTCACGCCTCGCAACGGCCGCATCGAACGTATCGGGCGGCTGCCGCACCCGCTCATGCATGCCGCCGCCGGCACGCTCGACGGCATGGTCTACGTGGTCGGTGGGCTGCGACGCGACGGGCGTCCGGCGCGATCGATCGTGGCCATCCACCCTGACGGGTCGACGAGCCGCGCCGGCCGGTTGCCCACATCGCTGTCCGACGCGGCGGTGGCGACGTTGCCCGGCCGGCTGCTCGTGGTCGGGGGCAGCAACGGAGCGCGGCCCACCTCGTCAGTCCTCCAGGTCACCGTCCGCGTCGCGAGCGGCAGACCGCGCGCACCAGCACCGGCCGCGCCCCTCGGCCAGAAGTCCGCACCACCGAAGCTGTTCGCCGGTCCGCTGCCCGGAGACCTGCTGATTGCCGACCGGGGCAACAACCGCGTCCTTCTCGTCAACCCACGGGGACATGTGCTGTGGCGGTTCCCGAACCGGCACACGCACATGCGTCTGGTCTTCGACGACGACACCTTCTTCACGCCGGGCGGACGCTCGATCATCTCCAACGAGGAGGAAAACCACAAGATCGTCGAGGTCGCGTACCCGAGTGGCCGCCTCCTCTGGAGCTACGGCCACGCCGGCGTCCGGGGAGCAGCGCCCGGCTATCTCGACACCCCAGACGACGCCTACAAGCTGCGAGGCGGACGTGTCATCGTCGCGGACGCGTACAACTGCCGCGTCCTCGAGCTGCGCGGCCGGCGGATCGTTCGCTCGATCGGCCAAGCTGGGCGCTGCGTTCACGATCCTCCGCGCTCGCTTGGCCCGGTGAATGGCGATACGCCGCTGCCGGGTGGACGAATCCTCGTATCGGAGATTGCGGGCTCATACATCGACGAGTTCACGCGCACGGGTCGGCTCGTCCGCGTCTATCGGGCTCCGGTCGCCTACCCCTCCGACCCTCAGTTGACGCGGCGCGGCAACATCCTGTTGGCCGACTACACCGATCCGGGAGGGATCGTGATCCTCTCGCGTCGCACCGGTCGTCTGCTCTGGAGCTACCGCCCGTCCTCAGGCCGCGGGCGGCTCGACCATCCCAGCCTCGCCGCGATGCTTCCCAATGGCTTGATTGCCGTGACCGACGACTACAACAGCCGGATCGTCATCATCGACCCGCGTACCAGGCGTATCGTCTGGCACTACGGCCACCGTGGGAGGCCCGGCCGGGGACGGGGATATCTCGACACACCGGACGGGTTCGACTTCGTACCGGTCTCTCCACGCGGAGCTCCCGATCCGGCAGCCATCGCCCGCGGGTGACCGCCGCGCGAGGTTGCGGTCTACGCGGCCGATCCGGTGGCCGCCGTCATCCTGATCGCCCCTGTTGGGCAGGCGTCGCAGATTGCCTTGGCCCGGTCGCCCGCGAGGCGATCGACCAGCGCATAGGCGCACCCTCCCTGGTCGAGTGCGACGGCGTCGGAATCGACGGATACGCACTCGCCGTAGCCGATGCAGGTGTCGCGGTCGATGATGAGATGGACGGGGGTGTTCATCGGTGCTCCTTGTCTGTCAGGCAGCGAGCAGCCTGCGTGCTTCGTGCAGGCGGGTCGGTGCGTTTACGAGGACGACGCAGACCGGCCGCCCGTCCGCGTCGTATCCGATCGTGGCGTCTCCGTCGTCGGCCCAGTCCTGAGCCGCCTGGGGGACGCCGACCTGCTGAACTCGGGTTCCGGCGATGTCCGAGAACCAGTACGGCTCTCGCACGAACCGCTCGGTGGCGCCGAGGATCGATGCCGCGACGTGGGCGCCGGCCGCTCGCGCCGTGTCCCAGTGCGGCACGGAGATCCGACCGTATCTCGGGTGCGGATAGCGGGCGAGGTCGCCACACACCCAGACGCGGTCGTGGGCAGGAAGCCGCAGCCGCTCGTCGGCGTCCGCGAGGCCCGATGGCCCGAGCACGGCGGGAAGCGTGCTGCGCATGCCGGTCGCGCATATGACGGTGTCGGCGTCGATGATGCCGGCGTCGGTCGCGAGCGCAAACCCGGCCGCCGACCGATCGAGCCTCTGGATGCTGCACGAACCGAGAAATCGCACGCCCCGCCGGTGCAGCGCGGCCGACGCAGCGCTCGAGATGCGCGGATGCAGACGCCCCAGCGGACGCGCGTCCACGTCCACCAGCGTGACTCGATGGGCCTGGGCGAGCGTTGCGGCGGTCTCCGTTCCGATCAGCCCGGCGCCGATCACGACCACGCGCCGGCGCGGCGTGCTCAGGCGCGGGATCAGCTGCTCGAGATCTGCCGGATGCGAGTTTCCGTGCGCATGCTCGATGCCGGGGATGGGGGGGCGAGCGGAGCGCAGACCGGTCGCCCAGACGAGGTGGTCGTAGGCGATGTCGAGCGACGCACCCTCGGCGGTATGCACGGTCACCCTGCGCCGGGCCGTCGCGGGGTCGGACGCGAGGCCGTCGACGTGCCGGATCCCCAGGGCGCGGAGCCCATCGATCGTCGCCAGTGGCGACGCGCCGCCATCGGTGAGCGCCCGCTTGGAAAGCGGCGGCCGGTCGTACGGGAGGCCCGGCCCCACAAGCGTCACGTCGACGCCGGCATCGTGGAGGCCACGCGCGCAGGCAAACCCGGCCACGCCGTTGCCCACCACGACCACATGCTCGCGGCGGGTCATGCGCGTGTCTCCTCCTGCACGGCAGGCCGTGCAGTGACGGCGATGGGACGCTCCAGCCACCGCAGCCACGCGGCGCCGCCCACGATTGCCGCAGAGGCCGCGTAGAAGACGACCGCAACGGGCGAGCGAGCGTCGGTTCCGACCGCCACGCCGTGGACCAGTGCGAGAGCCCAGACCAGGTACCCGGTGTAGTGCAGCGACCGCCACAGCCGGTGAGAGATCCATCCCGCCCGCTTCAGGCGAAAGGACAGGGGCAGCGCGAGCGCAAGCCAGAGCGCCGCGGCGCCCACGGTCACCGCCGGTCGGCGGTCGGCTCCGACGAGCGAACCGATCGAGACGCGCGCAAACCGATCGGCGAGCAGCGCGCCGATGTGCGTCAGCAACGCGGCGAACCCGAGCGAGGACAGGAACCGATGGAAATCGAGCTGGGGTGCGGGTGGCCGCCAGGCACGTCCCGCAAGACCGATGCCCCACGCGATCGCAAGCGTGTAGCACGCGAACGCCAGCAGCCCCGCGGCACGTGCGACGTCCCAGGCGATCACCGCGTCACCTCGATCCAGCGCGGGGTGGTGCGCCGGCGCCCGTCCACGATCACCAGCGCGGGGTCGGTCAGCTCGCGAATACGGAGCGGGCGCAGCGCGAGCGTCTTGGCCAGGACGTCGGCTCGTACCGGGTCGTCGGCGACGACGGTCGCGTGCGTCAAGGGTCCCGGGTGCCCGGTGTGCGGGTCGATCAGATGGTGGGCCTTGATGCCGTCGCCGTTGACCCACCGCCTGCGTCCGTAGCCCGAGGTGGCGACGCCATGCCCGTCTGGAAGGGTCACGGTCGCGAGGGCGGCCGGCGGGCGGGCGGGGTTCTCGACCGCGACCAGGTGCTCCCCCCGCGCGGCGACAAGGTCGCCACCCGCGTCGACGAGCAGGAAAGGATCTTCGCACCAGGCGAGCAAACGGTCGGCGATGCGTCGAGCCATCCAGCTCTTTGCGATTCCGCCGAGATCCAGCGCCGTCCCTGCCGGAATCGACACCGTGCTGCGTTCACGGTCGAGCGTGGGGACTCCCCGCACGGGGCTGTCCGCAGGGCTGTCGGGAACCCCGCAGGCGTACCGATCGATGCTCCTGCCATAGCCCCACCGCGACATGGCGCCGCCGACCAGCGGCTGGAACACTCCATCCGTCTCCGCGGCCCAGAACAGACACGCCTCGATCAGATCGAGCGTGGGCCCGTCCACGCTGACCGGGCCGCCGGCGCCTCGAGTGATCCTCGACGTCACGCTGTCGGGGAGGAACCGCGACCACCGGGCTTCGTCCTCTGCGACGGCGGCCGCGGCGCGCTGGGCCATTGCAGCGTCCACTCCGCCGGTGTGGTGGATCTGCCATGTCGTCCCGGTCGCATGCCATCGCCAGGCGGTCGTTGTTCGTGTGAGAGCCATGCTCATCAGCTCGTCCGGGTGACCGGAGCGGACGCGACAGGAGCCGGCGCAGCGACGGGGCCGGTGGACACCTGAGCGGTGGGCGTCACCGTCGGCGGCGCCGCGAGGCGCGTCTGGTTGACGGAGGCGAGCAGCCGCCGCTGCGACCGGCGCGTGTCGCGCACGAGCCGGTTGTAGCGCTGTGCGAGGTGTCGGTAGCGGTGCGCAACGGCTCGCTCGTTCGCCGCCGAACGGGCAGCGACGGCCCGCCATGACGCAACCTCGTGCTGCCAGGTTCCGGCCGCGGCGCTCTGGTCGATCGACCAGGCGATGGCACCGGCGCACGCGAGCGCGATCACGGCGGTGTAGAGCTTGAGCACGGTGTTAGTCATCGCTGCCGCCTTCGTGGTCGTTTTCGGATGAACCGGTCGGGCTGGTGTGCGTCGAGGGCGCCGAGCTGGCCGCCACCGGCGGTGGGGGCGCAACGGCGGGCGCCGGCGCGGGTGTCGTCGCCGGAACGGGTGCTCCCAGGGCCGGCGCGTGCAGCTTCCGGTGCGGCGGAGGACTCCACCGGAGCAGGCGCACGTGCGGGATACCTGCATGACGCTGCTCCAGTCGAGCTCGTTCGCTCGCGAAGGCGGCGGCATGGGGAGCGACCTCGTGACGCGCGGCGTACGCGCCGCCGCCGACGAGCAGTCCGGCCAGCACCGCGGCGCCGGTTGCATGCCGTTGATTGATCATCACATCCTCCTTGGTCGAGGCACGGGGCTCTCAGCGAGCTCATCCCCACGGTACGAACGTCAGGTGAGTCAGACGTGAGACGCCGGTGAGAAAGCTCTCACCGGGTCGGCCGCGGGCAGATCGACCGTGAAGCGGGCACCGCCGCCGGGGAGGTTCTCCGCCCGGATCGCGCCGCCCAGGCGTTCGACGATCTCCCGGCAGATGGCGAGCCCAAGCCCCGTGCCGCCCGTCACGCGCGTTCGCGCCGTGTCGGCGCGGACGAACCGGTCGAACAGGTGGGGCAACACCGCGGGGTCGATGCCCTCGCCGGCATCGCGGACCTCGATCGTGACGTGGTCGTCCCGCCGGGCTGCCTCAACCGCGATCGCATCTCCGGTGCCGGTGTGCGTCACCGCGTTGCGGATGAGGTTGAGCAGCACCTGCTCGAGTGCGTCGCGGTCGGCATGGACGACGAGCACCCCGGATACCGCCACCGTCCACGCGCGGTCTCCGAGCACCCGCGAACGGCCGACCGCCCGCCGAACCACGTCTCCCACATCGACCGCCGTCGCGCTCTCCGCATGCTCGCCGCGGGCCAGTCCCAGGAGGCCGTCGACGAGGCCGGCCATCCGGTCGATCTCGGCCAGCGCAACGGCGACCGCGTTTCTGAGCTCCGGGTCCGCGTCAGGTGGCAGGGCCGTCTCGAGGTGGCCGCGCGCGATGGTCAAGGGAGTGCGCAGCTCGTGCGACGCGTCGTGAACGAACCGCTGTTGCGCGTCGAAGGCCGCCTGCAGGCGATCCAGCATCGCGTCGATCGCCAGCGACACCTCGGCGATCTCGTCATGCGTCGTCACCGCGCCGATGCGGACCGTGAGATCGCCGTCCGCAACGCGCGAGGCCTTCTTGGCGATCCCCGAGAGCGGCGAGAGCGCCCGCCGCGCGGCCCACCAGGCGAGCATCGTGGCCGGCAGCAGGGCAAGCGCGCAGACGATCAGCATCGCCACCAGCAACCGGTGAACCTGCGCCTCGGCCTCGGCCACCGGGACCGCGGCGATCGCCTCGCCCCTGAAGGCACGCTCGGCTGCGACGACGTACTGCTGTCCCTGGAGGTCGACCGAGGAGACCGTGCCGGGCCGGGGCGAACGACGGCCGACAAGGGCCCGCGCAGCGGCACGGTTGGCGAGGATGCGGCCGTCGTCGCCGACGCTGATCAGCAGCTGGTCCGACCCGGCCCTGGCCGTGAGGTAGCCGCGTACGACGTCGTCATCTGCTTCCGGCGCCTGCCGGGAGGTGGCGACCGTGACGTCGGCGGCCTGAGACTCTCCAACCGGCGAGCCGGCCGCAGCAGCGTCACCTGACGCTCCTCCGGCGGGTGGCTCCGACGAGCTGCCCGGATTCTCATCTGACCCGGCCGGCGGGCCGGCTCCTCCGGCGGGTGGCTCCGATGGGCTGCCCGGATTCTCATCGGTCTCGGCCGGCGGCGCGGGCGAGCCCGGTTCCAGTCGTTGGGTCGGCGATCCTCCCGGCCGTGAGCCGGCGGCATCGCGAGCCTCGCGCTCACGCGCCCGCGCGAGGTCCCGTGCAGCTGTCCGAGCGTCTCCCCGGAGCGTCTGGTCGACCTGGTGCCGTTCGATCAGATAGACGGTCAGCATGCCGGCGGAAAGGACGCCGAGCGCGAGTGCGGCCGTCACGAGGGCAAACCGGGTGCGTATAGCGAGATGCGGTCTCATCACGTGCGACGCGAGAGCCGGTATCCCATCCCGCGCACCGTCTCGATCGCCGCACCCGCTGCTCCCAGCTTTCGGCGGAGGTAGCCGATGTAGACGTCGACCAGATTCGATCGCGGGTCGAAGGTGTACCCCCAGACCCCGTTCAGGATCTGCGAGCGCGAGAGCACCTGTCCCGGATGGCGCATCAGGTAGGCGAGAAGCGCGAACTCGCGTGCCGACAGGGGGATGTCCTCGCCGCCGGCGTCGGCCTCGCGTGTGAGGAGATCGAGTCGCAGGCCGCCGGCCTCGAGCACGCGGGCGTCCCCGGTCGCCGTCTGGTGGGCCGGCCGCGTGTGCGCGCGGATTCGCGCCGTGAGCTCGGCGAATGCGAAGGGCTTCAGCATGTAGTCGGTGGCGCCGAGATCGAGGCCGCGGACGCGGTCCGCGATCTCGCCCCGCGCGGTCAGCAGGATCACAGGGACCCCGGGATCCGAGGCGCGGATCGCCGCCAGGACGTCGAAGCCGTCGATCCCGGGGAGCATGACGTCCAGGACGACCATGTCCGGCTGCGTCGCGGAGAACGCATCGAGCGCGACGTCTCCGCGATCCACCGAGGTCACCGCATACCCCTCGGATCGTAGGCCGCGCTCGAGAAACGACGTGATCAGCGGCTCATCCTCGACAACCAACACGTTCATCGGCGATCCCAGTCTGACGGTCGGACATGAGACGGCTCTCATGTCGGCCGTCGTGTCCGCATCCTGCATGCGGGAGCGCCGCGAGGCATCGGGGAAGCCCGCACCCCGCCTTGCGGGACACCCGCACCGGCAGGCCCGTGCGGAGAGCCCATTCCCACCGCGGTGGATCGCCCCGTGTCCGTGCCGGCCCCGATGCGGCTCCAACGTGCCGCGCGCATGATTGAGACGTGACTGATTCTCTCGAATCGCTGCGCAGCGCGATCCTCGCGTACGGCGACCGGTTCGGCGACACGCATGTGCTGCCGCTGGTCATCGCTCTGACCCTTCACATCGCCAGCCTGCTGGTGCGCTCGGGCGTCTGGTGCGGCATCCTGCGTGCGGCGTTTCCGGATCGCGAGGTGAAGTACCGCGATGCGACTGGGGCCTATCTCGTCGGAGCGGGCGCGAATGGCATAGCGCCACTGCGCGGCGGCGACCTGGTGCGGCTCTACACCATACGGCGCGCACTTCCGGGCGTGTCGCATGCCACCGTCATCTCGACGCTGATCGCGGAGACGGCGTTCGGTGCCGTGGTCGTTGCCGCGATGGCGGTGGCCACCGTGGCGCTCGGCTGGCTTCCACCGCTCGTACGCCTGCCGGATTCCAGGGCGTTCGAGTTCTCCTTCTACGCCGCGCACTGGGCCGTTGTCGCGTCGATTCTCGTCGTCGCCGCGCTCATCACCGTGCTCACCGCCGAATGGATCGGGCACCATCTGGCCGGCCTTTCCCGGAGGATCTGGCAAGGACTCTGGATCGTTCGCTCTCCCGGGCGGTTCGCCCGCGTCGTTGCGATCCCGCAGCTGTTCGACTGGACTCTGCGCGTCGCAACCGCCTATGCGCTCCTCGCCGCGTTCGGCCTTCCCGCCGCCCTCCGGCTTGCGCTCCTCGTCGTCGTCATCGATTCCGTGTCGACCGCACTGCCCTTCACCCCGGGTGGCGTCGGCGCTCAGCAGGGGCTGCTCGTCTTTGCGCTCGGTGGCGCGGCCACATCGAGCCAGGTGCTCGCGTTCTCGATCGGGAGCCAGGCGGTCATCCTCGCACTCAACCTTGTGCTCGGTATGGCGGCGGCGTTCATGGTCTTCGGTCACATCCGCCTGGACTCGCTGCACCGCGACGCGCATCGCTGGGCCGGCCGCCAGTCGTCCACGCAGAAGGGGTAGCGCCGGTGATGCTCACAGCTGGTTCACAGGTGGCCCTGACGGAATCCTGATGGCGGACGCGTAGGTTTCGGCGATGAGGCCGCGGACAGGCACCGGCGACGGTCGGATCGACCGGGGTACGCGCCATGCCCGGATCGCAAAGCGGGCGCTGGCAGCAGCCGCCGCAGGGGTGTTCGGAGCCGGTCTGCTCCTGACGAGAAGCACCGCAGCCGGCCACGTCAAGCATCGCGAGCAGCCGCTCGTTGCCCCGGCGGCATTCGTGCGAGCGGTCCGGCGCAACGCACTTCAAGCGGGTCAGATCGCGCCTGCGCACGCCCCTCCAACGGCTTCGACCAGCCAGTCGTGAGCCGCTTGGTCGACCGATTCACCGCAATGGGATGCGAGATCGCCGTGGCCGGCGCGCGCCGAGCCGAGCTGCGCTCGGTGGAGCGCCTGTTCCGCGAGCGGGAGCTCCGCTTCAGCCGGTTCCTGCCAGAGAGCGAGCTCAACCGTGTGAACCGCGCTGCGGGCAGGTTCGTGATTGTCTCGCGCGATTTCGCCGCGATGGTGAACATCGCATTGTGGGCGGCGCGTGAAACGAACGGTCTCATCGACCCAACGCTGGGCGGCGCGCTCCTCAGCGCTGGATACGACCGCGACATCGGCACCGGCCTGGACACCGGCCGTAGCGCCGGAGAAGGAGCTCCAGGGTGCTGGCGGGCGCTGTCGCTCTGTGGGAACGTCCTTCGCGCACCGGCAGGCGTCGTGCTGGATCTGAACGGCGTCGTCAAGTCGCAAACGGCCGATCAGGCGCTCGCCATGCTCGAGGGCCCGGGATGGGTGTCGGCCGGCGGGGACATCGCCACCCGAGGCGGCGTCGGCGTCGCCTTACCGGGAGGTGGGGCGGTGCACGTCCGCGCGGGCGGCATCGCAACCAGTGGGCGGACACGGCGATCCTGGCGGGCGGGCGGCGTCACGTCCCATCACCTGATCGACGGCAGCACCGGCCGGCCGTCCCGCTCGTGCTGGCGGGAAGTGACCGTCAGCGGCGCCACCTGCCTGCATGCGGACATCGCCGCGAAGGCGGCGTTCCTCCTTGGGGAGGACGGACCGGCGTGGCTTGACGCGCGCGGCGTACCGGGCCGCTTCGTGGACGCGCGTGGCGGAGTCGTTCCGAACACGACATGGGCGTCCGACGCACCGGAGCGCGTCACGGAGCATGTCGCATGCACCTGACGTCGAGCCCCGTCGACTGGTACGCCGCCCGGGCGGCCGGGATCGCCGCGTACGTCATCCTGACCGTGGTGATAGCCCTTGGGCTGGCGCTGTCCAGCCGCGTGCCGGGCCGTCGCTGGGCCGGATGGCCGATGTTCGCGGTGCAGGACGTCCACCGGACCGGCGGCCTGTTCGTCGGTGCGCTGATCGCCGTCCACGTCGGGACGATCGCGATCGACTCGTTCCTCCCGTTCTCGGCGGTCCAGCTCGTGGTGCCGTTTGCCGCCGGCTACCGGCCGCTCTGGACAGGCGTCGGGATCGCCGCCGCGGAGCTGCTGCTCGCGCTCGCTGTGACGAACCACTACCGTTCGCGTCTTCCCTACCGCTGGTGGCGCGGTGCCCACTATGCGAACTTCGCCGTGTGGACCGCAGCCACCGTGCACGGGCTGGGGGCCGGAACCGACTCGAGCGCGCCGTGGATGGTGACGATCTACGCGACCGCCACGGGCGCCGTCTGCTCGCTCGTGGTGTGGCGACGCGCGGCCAGGCGCGGGGTCGCGCTTCGCAGAGGCCTCGCCGTCATCCCCGCGGGCGCGGTCGTCCTGGTCGTGGCACTGGCGCTCGGCCCGCTGCATAGCCACCGCAAGCCCTGGAACGCCGCCGTGTTCCACGACCACCTGCACGGCCGCATCCTTCAGCAACAGGGCGCCTCGCTCGCCATGGTCTCGATGACAGGCGTCGGCCAGGGAGCCCAGAGCGTGCTCGTCCGGGCGGATCTCCTCGTCGGCGTCGACAGGCTGCGTGCAACCACCTTCGAGCTCGAGTACCTGCCGAGTGGCACGGTGTGCAGGGGCAAGGTGACACGCGTGCAGTCGTACGGATTCTCCGGGGTCTGCCATATCGGGCACGCCGGGCGGCACGTCACCGCCAGCTGGCGCCCCGCCGACGGTGGTGGTCTGACCGGTACGCTCGACGTTCGGGCGTAGCGTGCTGAGGTGACCGGGGCTTGCCGCCTCTCGGACGCCGCGGGCGGACAGGTGCGGCGAGCGAGGGCGGTCCGCGCACGGGTGCTTGCCGGTTTCGGCCCGCGCCGACGGGGAATTTCCGGTGCGTGATGGCCGTGCGGGAGCGAATGCGGGATCGGGAGCGGCTCCGCGGCTTCGCCAGAGGGTTCTGGCGTGCGCGGCTCGCGCGCGTCCGCTCGTACGCCGCGCCGGTCGGCCAGGTGGCGCTCGCGGCGGCGCTGTCATGGCAGATCGCGCACGCGTTGCTGCCCACGAGCCAGCCCGTCTTCGCGGCGGTGATGGCGGTCAACGCACTCGGCATCTCGATCGGCCAGCGGGGGCGCCTGGCCCTCGAGACGGTGCTTGGCGTTGCGACGGGCATCGGCGTCGCGTCGTTCGCGCTCGACGCCGCCGGCTCCGGCGCCGTGCAGCTGGCGGTGCTGACCGCACTTGCCATGACGCTCGCCGTCATGCTCGGCGGCGGCACCACCTTCGTCGGCCAGGCCGGCGTCTGGGCGATCCTGGTCGCCACGTTCCGCGGCCCCGGCCATCTCTATCCGGAGGCGCTGCTCGAGACGCTGATCGGCGGTGCGGTGGCGCTCGCCTTCAGCCAGCTGCTCTTCCCGCTCGACCCCGTGACGACGTCCGGCCGCGCGCTCCACACCGTGCTGAGCAGCCTGAGCGCCGGGCTTCGTGCCGGGAGGGACGCCGTGCGAGACGGCAACGAGGACGCCGCCGCGCGCGCCCGCATCGCGCTCTCGGATCTCGATGCCCACATAGCGGATCTCTCCCAGGCGCTCGCGATGTCGGCGGCGACGGCGCGGCTCGCGCCGTCGCGCCGCCGTGACCGCGCGGTCGTGGCGTCGGTCAGCCGCGTCGCACCGCATCTCGACCTGGCGGCGCAGGACGTGGGCAGCCTGCTCGCCGCGGTGGCGCGCCTCGTTCGTCATCAGGAGGCGGCTCCGGAGCTCGAGGAGGGCCTCGAGTGCCTGGCCGTCTCGTGCGACCGCCTCGGCGAGGGGCTCGACGATCGCCACGTCGTCGAGGCGCGCGACGTGGCGCGCGAGGCCGTCTCCCATGCCCCCGACCGGTTCGACCCGCAGGCCACGCCCGCGGCGCTGGTCTGCTGGTCGCTCCTGCAGTCCGTCGCGCTGCACCTGCTCGTCGCGGCCGGCGAGCCGGAGGACGCCGCGCGAACGGCCCTCGCGGACACCACCGGCGGGCGCGCGCAGCAGGTGTTCGGCCGCCTCGTGTAGCCGCCCGCTCACTAGACTTCGCGGATGGCGGTGATCGACGGGGAACGGCGCGTCGTCTCGGTTCTGATGGCCGATGTCGCAGGGTCGACGGCGATCGGCGAGCGGCTCGGGCCGGAGCGCTCCAAGTTCCTCTTCGACGAGGTGATGCGGCTGATGACCGCCGAGATCGAGCGCTACGACGGCACGGTGGCCCAGCTGCTCGGCGATGGCCTGCTCGCGATGTTCGGCGCTCCTGTTGCCCACGAGGACGACAGTGAGCGGGCCGTCCGCGCCGGCATGGCGATCCAGCGCGCGCTCGCCGGCTATGGCCGTGAGGTGCGCGAAGCCTACGGCGTCGACCTCCGCGCCCGCATCGCCGTGAACACCGGGCCCGTGGTCGTCTCGCCCGCCGGCGGCGACGACGGGCGCCGCTACAACGCCCTCGGCGACACCGTCAACGTCGCCGCCCGCCTGCAGGCGCTCGCCGGAGACGCCGAGGTCACGCTGGGGCCGCAGACCGCCGCCCAGGTGCGTGACTGCTTCGAGCTCGAGGAGCTGGGCGAGACGCAGCTGCGCGGGCGCGAGGCGCCGGTCGGCCGCTACCGCGTCGTGGGCGAGCGCGACCACGTGCGTCGCCCGCCGTCCGAGCCGCTGGTCGGGCGCGACCGCGAGCTCGGGGAGGTGCGCGAGGCGCTCGAGCGCGTCGCCGACGGCATCGGCGCGATCGTGTCGGTCACGGGCGAGCCGGGCATCGGCAAGTCGCGCCTGGTCGGCGACGCCGCCGAGGCCGTCCGCGACCGCGTGCGCGTGCTCGAGGGCCGCGGCCTCTCCTACACCGAGAGCTTCGCCTACTGGCCGATCCGCGAGCTGCTTCGCGACTGGCTCGGGGCCGGGCCCACGGCCGGCGAGGCGCGCGTCCGGCTCGACCTCAAGGCTGCGCTGCACGGGGTGTTCGGCGAGGACGGCGACCAGTATCCGTTCATGGCCGGCCTGCTGGGGCTCCAGCCCGACGCCGAGACGGCCGCGATCGTCGGCGAGTTCAGCCGCGACGCGGTGCACCGCCGCAGCATGGAGGTGGTCGCCGAGCTGGTGTGCCGGCTCGCCCGCGAACGTCCGCTGTTGCTGGTGTTCGAGGATCTGCACTGGGCTGACGAGCACTCGCTCGAGCTGATCGAGTCGCTGATGGAGCTGACGGAGCTCGAGCCGCTCGGGCTCGTTCTGCTCTACCGCACGGACCGCGAGCGCGGATCCTGGCGCACCGGCGAGCGGGCGCGGCAGCGCTACCCGCACCGCTTTCACGAGGTGGAGCTGCGCGCGCTGCCGGAGTCCGTCAGCCGCGAGCTCGTCGACGAGCTGGCCGGGGCGGCGGTCGCGCCCGGCGTCGCCGATCTGCTCGTCCAGCGTGCCGGTGGCAACCCGCTGTTCCTCGGCGAGGCGCTGCGCGACCTGATCGAGCGCGGGGCCCTGCGTCGCGCCAACGGCGGGTGGGAGGCGGGCGACGGCCCGGTGGAGGTGCCGGCGCTGGTGCAGGGCGTGCTGCAGGCCCGGCTCGACCGGCTCGACCCCGCAGCACGCGAGGTCGCCTCGGTCGCCGCCGTGTCGGGAAGGCGGTTCGGCACGCCGCTGCTCGAGCTGCTCGTCGACCCTGCGGCGTTGCGGGGCGCGCTGTCGCAGCTGCAGCGCCTCGAGCTGATCGTCGAGGAGCAGCGGCGACCCTATCCGTCGTACCGCTTCCGCCACGGCCTCGTCCAGGAGGCAGCCTACGCATCGCTCACCGAGTCCAGGCGGCGCGAGCTGCACGGCCGCGTCGGGCGCGCGCTCGAGCAGCTGCTGGACGGCGACGGCGAGAGCCCGCGCACGCTGGCGCACCTCGCGCGCCACTTCAGCGCGGCGGACGACGCGGAGCGCGCCGCCCGCTACCTGATCCTCGCCGGCGACCAGGCGCGCGCGCTGTATGCCGACGAGGAGGCGATCCAGCACTACCGGGCAGCGCGGCGCTTCCTGCAGCAGCTGGGCGACGACCGCCGCTCGCGCGAGGTGCTCTTCAAGATCGCGCTCGTCCACCACCTCGCCTTCAACTATCCCGAGGCCGAGGCCGCGTATGACGAGGCGTTCGCGTGCAAGGTGCTGCCCGTCGTGCAGCCCGAGGCGACGGGCCGGCTGGTGACCGCGATGCCCGTGACCGACGACGTCGTGCCGGGGCTGGACTACACGTCGGACGCGAACACCATCTCCGAGCATGTGTTCAGCGGCCTGCTGCAGGTGGACCGCGAGCTGAACGTCATGCCGGCCCTCGCCGAGAACTTCCGCGTCTCCGCCGACGGCCTCAGCTACCTGTTCCAGATCCGCGCGACGGCCCGCTGGAGCGACGGCCATCCGGTCACGGCGCATGACTTCGTCCGCACGTGGCAGCGGGCGCGGGAGATCTCGACCGTCACGGCGTTTCTGCTGGAGGATGTCGAACGGGCGGAGGCGCTCGACGACCACACGCTCGAGGTGACGCTTCGCGAGCCCCGCAACTACTTCCTGTACGTGCTGGCCGTTGCCTCATCGTATCCCTGGCCGTCGCATCTGACGGCGGACGGCGCCGATGACTGGCAGCGCCGCACGCCGCTCGTGTCGAACGGCCCGTTCATCGTCCAGCGAGCCGGTGAGGAGGGGATGCTGCTCGTGGCCAATCGGGAATACGACGGCCCACGCGGCAACCTGGCGGAGGTCGAGATCCGGTTCGTCCGCGGCCGGGACGACGCCGTCGCGCTCTGGGAGGCCGGCGAGCTGGATGTGATCAGCAACAACGAGTCCGCCGTCCCCAGGCACGGGGATGCCGATGTCATGGTGGTGCCGGCCCTGGGCACGACGATGCTGGGCTTCCATCCGCATCCGCCGTTCGACGACGTGCGGGTGCGCACCGCGCTCGCGGCGGCGGTCGAACGGGTGGCCGACGGCATGGAGGCGATCGGCCTGCCGGTGCGCCCGGCTCGCGGCGGCGGAGTGCTTCCGCCCGCGATGCCCGGACATAGCCGTCGGCTGCGGGAGCCGTTGACGGTCGACCGGGCGGCGGATCTGCTGGCGGAGGCGGGGTACGCGGGCGGGAGCGGACTGGCTCCGCTTCAGCTCGCCATCCCGAACCGCGTGCCGCAACTCGCCGGCGTGGTGGAGGAGGCCCTGTCGGCGATCGGCGTGTCGGTCGAGATCCGGTGGATCGACATCGGCGAGGCTCTCAGCGTCGTGGAATGCGACGCCTGGCTGTGCGGCTGGATGGCCGACTATCCGGACCCGGACGGCTTCTTCCGTGGGTTGCTCAGCGGACGGCATGTCGCCGTGCTGGGAGACCCCGAGCTCGGCGACCGGCTCGCTGCGGCGCGCGCCTCCCGCGACCGCGAGGAGCGGCTCCGCCTCTACGGCGAGGTCGACCGGCGGCTGGTCGAGCAGGCGCTGATCGTTCCCGTCCACTACGGGCGCTCCCTGCTGCTGCGCCGGGCGCCGATCGACGGAATCTGGGCGAACGCGCTGACGCCCCTACGGTTCGATCAGGCGATGGACACGCGCTGACGGGTGCGGGCGGTCGCAGAGCGGACTCGCTCGACCGGCTGGCGGGCGCGACCGTCGACCTGCTGGTGATCGGCGGCGGAGCGATCGGCGCGGCGACGGCATGGGCCGCGGCCCGGGCCGGGGCGACGGTGGCGGTCGTCGATCGCGGCGACATTGCGGGCGCGACGTCGTCGGCATCCTCGAAGCTGCTCCATGGCGGCCTGCGGTACCTCGCGATGGGCGACATCGGCCTGGTGCGCGAGGCGCACCACGAGCGGCGGGTGAACGCGCGCATTGTCGCGCCGCACCTGGTCTGGCCGCTGCCGTTCCTCGTGCCGGTCGGCCCCGATGCGCCCGTGCCGCTGTGGAAGGTGCGCGCCGGCGTATGGCTCTACGGCGCGCTGGCGCGGTTCGCCGACGGGCGCAGCGGGCGGGTGCCCGTGGCGGAGGCGCGCCGGCGAGCGCCCGGGCTGCGTCACGAGCGGCTGAACGGCGCGGTCCTCTACCACGACCACCAGACCAACGACGGCCGCCTCACGCTTGCGGCGCTGCAGGGCGCGGCCGCGCACGGCGCCGTCGTCGCGCCGCATGTCGAGGCCCTTGCGCTGCGCATGGCCGGTGGGCGCGTGCGCGGCGCCGACCTGATCGATCGGCTGTCGGGCGCCACGCTCGCCGTCACGGCCGGGAGCGTCGTCAACGCCGCCGGACCGTGGGTCGACGAGGTGCGCCGGCTCGAGTCGCCGCAAGCCGGGACGACGGTGCGGCTGTCCAAGGGAGCGCATGTGCTGCTCGACGCTCCGGACGGCTGGTCGGCGGCGGTCACCACGCCGCTGCCCGGGGGCCGCGTGTCGTTTGCGATCCCGTGGGAGGGCATGCTCCTGCTCGGGACGACGGACGAGCCGTACGAGGGCGATCCGGCCGCGGTGATTGCCGGCGAGGAGGACGAGCGGCAGATCCTGGAGGAGGCCGGCCGCTCGCTGGCGAGCGAGGTCGTGGCGCCCGGCCGCGTCCGTTCGCGGTTCGCAGGGCTGCGGGTGCTGCCGGTGGCGGGCGGCGCCACGGCCACCGCCCGTCGTGAGACCGTCCTCCACACGGGGCCGGGCGGGATGGTGTCGGTGGCGGGCGGGAAGCTGACGACGTGGCGCGCGATCGGCGCGCGGGCGGCGACAGCGGCGCTCACCGGCACGGGCGCCCGCATTCCCCGCGACCCGCACCAGGTTCCCGGGGCCGCCCCGGCCGAGCAGGTCGAGCGGCGCATCGCAGCGGAGTGGCCGGAGCTCGAGCCGGACATCCGGCGGTCGCTCGCGCGGCACTACGGGCTGGGGGCGCTGCCGGCGCTGGAGCCGGCCCGCGAGCGGCCGGAGCTGCTCGGACGGATCCACCCGCGCGGCCCGGACATCTGGGCGCTCGTCGTCCATGCGGCGCAGCGAGAGTGGGCGGCGACGCCTGACGACGTCCTGCGCGGCCGGCTCACGGTTGCGCTCCGCGGCCATGGTACCGCCGAGGTCACGGCTACAGTCGCCCGCATGCTGGAGGACATCTGAGCGGCACGCTCGTCTGCGCCCATCGCGGCGCCAGCGGGTACCTGCCCGAGAACTCGCTCGACGCGTTCGCCTCGGCGATCGCGATGGGCTCCGACGGGATCGAGACCGACCTGCGCCGCACGCCCGACGGCCGGCTGGTGCTGGCGCACGACCCGCTTCCCGCCATGCCGCCCGACGGACTGGTCGAGCTCGCCCAGCTGGTCGCGATGGCCGCCGGGCGCGTGCGGCTCGACGTCGAGCTGAAGGAGCCCGGCTACGAGGCGCAGGTGCTGGACGCACTGACCCCGCGTCCGGACGGGCTCCTCGTCACATCGTTCATCCCCGACGTGGTTGCCGCCGTGCGGGCGCTCGACCGCACTGTGCGCACCGGCCTGATTCTCGGGCCGTGGGACGAGTCGCCCGACCGCTTCGCCCGGGCGGACGAGTGCGGGGCCGACGTCCTGGTGCCCCACGTCGACCTGCTCGACGACGGGCTGCGCGCCCGGGCGCTCGAGCGCGGTTCCCGCCTCGTGGTGTGGACGGTCAACGAGCGTGAGGCGCTTGCGCAGGCGATCGCCGACCCGGCGGTGGGGTGCGTGATCACCGACCTGCCCGACGTCGCGCTCGAGCTCTGCGGACGCGCCTTCGCGCCGCACGCCACAGCGCCTGCCAATCCGTCGCGCCGCCGTCGCATCGCGTAACGGACCCGTGACCGAGGTCTACTGGGTGGCGTCCCCGGGCAGCTCGCCGCGTGGGCGAAGCCGGCTCGGGTGCTCCGCCCCAGCCCGCTCGCCGCGCACCCACTGCACCGAGGCGTCGACGAACGGCTGATGGTCCCACGGCGTGTGCGCGCCGGGCCGCAGGCCGTCGGCGACCAGGCGCCGGCGCCGCTGGCTCTCGAGCACGCCGTGCGCGATCGCGGGGAGGTCCCACCGCCGCTCCACCTCGGCGCCCATCGCGTCTGCGATCTCGCGCTGTGCCGGGTCGTCCGCCACGTTGCGGAGCTCGTGCGGATCCGCCTCGAGGTCGTAGAGCCGATCGGGGTCGCCGGGCGTGCGGATCAGCTTGTGCCTGTCCCGCCGCAGCATCACGGACGGCGAGCGCACGCCCTCGGCCATGTACTCGCCGATCACGGCGTCCGGCCCGCCGCCCTCGCCGCGAAGCAGCGGCACCAGGCTGGTGCCCTCGAACCCTGCGTCCCCGGAGTCGGCGCCCGCGAGCTCGGCGAGCGTCGGCGCCAGGTCGAGCTGCGACACCGGCCGCCCCCAGCGTCCGCCGGCGATGCCCGGCCCGGCGACCAGCAACGGCACGCGCGCCGATGCGTCGAGGAACGACATCTTGTACCAGAGCCCGCGCTCGCCGAGCATCTCGCCGTGGTCGGCGGTGAACAGCACGACCGTGCTGTCGGAAAGGCCGGTCGCCTGCAGTGCGTCCAGCACCTCCCCGACCCGGTCGTCGAGGTAGCTGATCGCCGCGTAGTACCCGTGGCGCGCCCGCCGTACCTCCGCGTCGTCGAGCGGGCGCTGGTCGCAGCCGATCATCTCGCGCAGGCGCAGGCTGTGGGGGTCGTCCTGCTCGCGCGGTATCGCCGCCACCGCCGGCATGTCGATGGCGGCGTCGTCGTACCGCTCCCAGTGCGTGCGGCGAACCTCCCAGGGATCATGCGGGTTCGTGAACGACACGGTCGCGAAGAACGGCCGGCGGTGCGGCTGGCGGGACAGGTCGCGCAGCAGCTGCACCGCCGTGAAGCAGACCTCGTCGTCGTAATCGGTCTGCATCGCCGCCTCGGCCACCCGCGTCCCGAGCAGGCTCGTCATGTTGTGGTACCAGGGCAGCGTGCGCTCGTCGGGGAGGCGCCAGTCCGGTGTCCAGTCGAACCCGGCCGGATAGACGTCGCTGGTCAGCCGCTGCTCGAATCCGTGCAGCTGGTCGGGGCCGACGAAGTGCATCTTGCCCGTGAGCACCGTCGTGTACCCCGCCGCACGCAGCAGGTGCGTGATCGTCGGCGTGTCGGCCGTCAGCTCCGCAGCGTTGTCATAGACACCGATTGCCGAGGCCCGGCGGCCCGTCAGCATGGCGCTGCGCGAGGGCGCGCAGAGGGGGGACGCGCAGTACGCATCCTCGAAGACGACGCCGGACGCCGCCAGGCGGTCGAGGTTCGGTGCCGAGACGATGCCATGGCCGTAGGCGGGTAGCCACCGAGCCGCCAGCTGGTCGGCCATGACGAGCAGGATGTTCGGCCGGTCGTCAGGCACGGCGCAGCGCGGTGTACAGACCGTCCAGCAGCCGCCTCGCGCGGTCGTCGCGCCCCTCCCGCCGCAGCTCCGATGTCACGAACGAGAACGCCGTCCGCAGCGACGGCCACGCTCCGTGGGAGGAGCCGCCCGCGCCCGTGTGACCGAAGGCGTCGTCCGCAGGTCCCAGCTCGCTCGGCGTGCCCGCAAGCTCGTAGCCCGACGGCCCGAACCGAAGCGGCCGGCCGCTGAGCGGGTCCGGGCCCTCGGCGGCGGGCGCGACAGCAGCGCCGAGGGTCTGCATGCCGATCACCCTGCCGGTCAGCACTGCGCCGTACAGCGTTGCGACCGCTCGCGCGGTCGCGATGCCGTTCGCCGCGGGCATCGGGTGCTGCAGCCACGCGGCATCGTCCTCGCGCAGGTGCGGCCGCGCGTAGACCTGCTCGAGGCGGGGGTCCGGATCCTTCACCGCCATCGCGCTCAGCTGATAGTCGGGAGACCGCGACACCATCGCCAGCCGGCCCTCCGCGTCGCGGTCGCCCGCAAGGCCGATTCGGAGATCCAGGTCGTGCGGCTCGGCCAGGGCCTCGCGCACGAGGTCCGTGGCGCCGGTGTGGCACGCATGACGGATCAGCCCGTCCATCAGCCAGCCCCAGGTGATCGCGTGGTAGCAGGGCCGCCCGACGGGGGTGACCGGCGCTTGCAGGGCGAGCAGCTCGGCGACCACGTCGAGATCGGCGAGGTCGGCCGCGCCCAGCGCCTCCGAGACGTACGGCAGCCCGGCGGCGTGGGCTCCGAGCTGCGCGACGGTGATGTCGGTCTTCCCGGCGGCTGCGAACGCGGGCCAGTGATCCGCCACGCGGTCGGTCAGGAGCAGCCGGCGCTGCTCGACGAGCGTCAGCAGCGCGGTGGCGACGATGCCCTTGGTGCCCGAGAACAGCACGGCGAGCGTGTCCTCCTGCCATGGCCTGCCCGCCGCGTTCGTCTCGCCGCCCCACAGGTCGACCACCAGGTGCCCGTCGACCACGGCCGCGAACGCGGCGCCGGTGCCCGGCTGCTGCGACTCCACAACCTCGGCGAACGTCGCGCGCACGATCTCATAGCCGGGCGAGACCGACCCGGCCACGGCGCCCACCGCTCGGCTCATGCCGTGACTGCCTCCAGCGACGGGGTGTCGGCGAGCAGCGCCTTGGTGTAGTCGTCGCGCGGCTCGAGCAGCACGGTCTCGACCGGGCCCAGCTCGACGATGGCGCCGAGGTTCATCACGGCCACCCGCTGCGAGATCGAGCGGACGAGCGGCAGGTTGTGCGTCACGAACAGCATGCTGAGGCCGAGGTCGCGCTGCAGCTCGGCGAGCAGGTCGACGATCGCCGCCTGCACGCTGACGTCGAGCGCCGAGGTGATCTCGTCGCAGACGAGGACGGCCGGCTGCGCGATCAGCGCCCGCGCGATCGCCACGCGCTGCCGCTCGCCGCCGGACAGCTGGTCGGGATACCGCGCGGCGTAGGCGGCCGTCAGGGAGACCCGCTCCAGCATCTCGCCGACCAGGCGGTCGGCCTCGCGCCCGCCGGCCGTCCCGAACAGCTCGACCGGCTGCCGCACGATCTCGCCGATCGTCCGCCGCGGATTGAGCGAGCCGTAGGGGTTCTGGAAGATGTACTGGATGCTGCGCCGGGCCTCCCGCGGACGGCCCCGCGACGCCCGGGCGAGCGGCTCGCCGTTCAGGAGGATGTCCCCCGTGCGCTGCTGGTGCAGCCCAGCGATCGACCTCGCGAGCGTGGTCTTGCCCGAGCCGGACTCGCCGACGAGCGCCAGGCACTCCTGCGGCGCCAGGTCGAGGGTGACGTCGTGGACGACCTCCCGGTCGCCGTAGGAGGCGCAGACGCCCTTCAGCGACAGCACCGCGTCGGCGATCGCAGCCGCCTCGGCCGGCAGCGTCTCCCCGGACGGAAGCCCAACCTCGGCGCGCACCTCATCCGCGCGGATGCAGCGCACGGCGTGGTCGGCGGCCACGGGCCGCAGCGCGGGCAGCTCGTCGGTGCACCCGTCGATCCGCCAGGCGCAACGCGGCGCGAAGAAACAGCCCTTCGGCCGGTGGCCCGGCGACGGGGCGCGCCCCGGTATGCCGCTGAGCTGGCGGCGGCCGGAGATGTGCGGGATCGCGCCGATCAGGCGGCGGGTGTACGGGTGCGCGCTGGCGCTGAAGAGCTCCTCGCTCGGGCCCAGCTCGACGATCCGCCCGGCGTACATCACGGCCACCCGCGCGGCGATGGTGGCGACGACGGCCAGGTCGTGCGTCACGTACAGCGCCGCGGCGCGGTGCAGCTCGGTCAGCTCGCGCACGGTGTTCAGCACGTGCGCCTGCGTGGTCACGTCGAGGCCGGTGGTCGGCTCGTCCAGCACGATCACACGCGGACGGCACGCGAACGCCATCGCCAGGCCGACCCGCTGCTGCTGGCCGCCGGAGAGCTGGTGCGGATACCGGCGCAGGTACGCCGGGTCGTCCGGCAGCAGCACCTCGCGCATCATCTCCGCCAGGCGCTCGGTGCGGGCCGCGTCGTTGTCACCGTAGCCGTGCACCTCGAGCGTCTCGCGCAGCTGCGTGCCGATGCGCAACGCCGGGTTGAGCGACGCGGCCGGGTCCTGCGGCACGTAGGACACGATGCCGCCACGGAGCCGGCGGCGCGCGTTGTCGTCCAGATCGAGCACGCTCGTGTCGCCGACGCGCACGGAGCCGCCGGCGATCTGGACGCCGCGACGGCAGTGACCGAGCAGCGCTAGCCCCGCGGTCGTCTTGCCGGACCCGGACTCGCCGACCAGGCCGAGCACCTCCCCAGGGGCGATCTCGAACGAGACGTCGTCGACGATGTCGATGTCCGTGCCGCGCAGGTTCAGGCGCAGGTTCTCGACGACGATCGCGGGGCCCTCGGCAGGCTGGCTCACTCGCCGCCCCTGCCGCGGTCGATGCCGGCGGCCGCCCGCGCGATGCCGTCGCCGAGCAGCCCCGTGCCCAGCGTGAGCAGCGCGATGGCGATCACCGGCAGCACCACGCCCCACGGCTGCACCGTCAGCGCGATCCGGTTCTCGTAGATCATCAGGCCCCAGTCGGCGCCGTTGGGGTTCGGCGTGAAGCCGAGGAAGGCGAGGGAGGCGACCAGGCCGAAGGCGTACGTCAGCCGCAGGCTGGCCTCGACCATGAGCGGCGAGAGCACGTTCGGCAGCACGTCGCCGAGCAGGATCCGCCAGCGCGGGACGCCCAGCGCGTCGGCGGCGGCGACGAAGTCGCGCTCCACGATCGGCTGCGCCGATCCGCGGATGACGCGGGCTACCCGAGGGATCGTCGTCACGCCGACCGCGAGCACGATCAGCCACGTCTTCGGGCCCAGTGTGACCAGCAGCACCAGCGCCAGCATGATCTGCGGGAAGGACAGGATCACGTCCATCGCCCGCATCAGGACGTCGTCGAGAACGTTCCGGGCATACGCGGCGACCAGGCCGATCACGACGCCGCCGACCAGGCCGATCAGCGTCGCGGCGACCGAGATGGCGAGGATGCTGCGCCCGCCCCAGAGGAACCGGCTCCACACGTCCTGCCCGATGTGGTCGGTGCCGAACGTTCCGACGGAGGTGGAGTTCGGGGCACCGACGAAGTCAGCCGGGCCGTGCGGCGCCGCGAATGGCCCGAACAGCGCGACGGCGATCAGCGCGAGCGCCAGCACGAGCCCGACGCGCGTGCGCCAGAGGCGCATCGACGAGCGCAGCAGCCGGCCGGTCGGCGCTCGCGCCTGGACGGCCTCGGGCTCGGGCGTGATCGCGGTGTCGACGGCGACGGTCACAGGCGCGTCCTCAGCCTCGGCGTGACCAGGATCGTGGCGATGTCCGCCAGCAGGTTGAGCACGACATAAAGGCCGGCGATCAGCATGGCCAGCGCCTGCACCATCGGCAGGTCGCTGGTCGACACGGCGTCGCGCATCGCGCCGCCGATGCCGGGATACGCGAACAGGAACTCGACGATGATCACGCCGCCGGCCAGATACGCGAGGTTGATGGCGATCACCTGGAACGTCGGCCCGAGCGCGTTGGGGAGAGCGTGGCGGATCAGCACGGTCCGCTCGGGGAGACCCTTCAGGCGCGCCATCTCGACGTAGTCCGACTCGAGCACCTCGATCATGGAGGCCCGCATGATGCGGACGACGTAGGGCGTGACCGCGATCACGAGCGTCGCCACCGGGAGGATCATCCCCTTCAGGTCGTGCCACGGTCTGACTCCGGGCGACGCGATCGCCGGCAGCCAGTGGAACACGTTGGTCGAGAACAGCACAACCAGGAACAGGCCGGTGACGAACTCGGGGAGCGCTGCAAATGCCAGCGTCAGCACCGACGTGACCACGTCGAACGGCCGGTCGCGCCGCAGCGCCGCGTACGCGCCGATCGCGATCGAGATCGGAATCGAGATGCCACCCGCCAGCAGCACGAGGAAGCCGGAGTTCTCGATGCGCGGGCGCAGGTAGTCGCTCACCGGCTGCTGGTTTGCGAGCGAGGTGCCGGCGTCGCCGTGGGCGAGGCCCGTGATCCAGTTCCAGTACTGCGTCAGCACCGGCTGGTCGAGGTGCAGCTGCTTTCGCAGCGCATCCAGGCTGGTGGGCGTGGCCGTCCGGCCGAGGATCGCCCGGGCCGGATCGCCGAGCGCCTGGGTGGCGGCGAAGACGATCGTCGACACGAGGATCAGGACGAGCAGGCCGAGCAGAAGGCGGCGGATGATGAAGCCCGGGATGCCGCCGAGGTGGAGGATCCGCCGCCACCCCGGCGACCCCGGTGAGGGGGCCGCCGGGGTGGCAGCGAGGGGAGGTTCGCTAGGTGAAGTAGATGGTCCGGAAGCCATGCCCGAACGAATCGAGGTTCAACGTTCCCCGGTTCTGCTCGAAGCCCGCGATCTTGCTCGAGTAGGCGTCGACCAGGTTGTTGAAGAACGCGATGATGTAGCCGCCGTAGTTGTACTCCTCGGACTGCATCGTGTGGATGATGTCGGCCCGCTTGGTGGGGTTCACCTCGGCCAGCGCCTGCTGGTAGAGGCTCACGTAGTCCGAGCCGTTGCCCGACTTCGGCGGCCAGTGGCATTCGTTGTAGGGCGCCGTCGGGATGCTCCCGTTGGCCACCTGGGGCAGGTAGTTGCGCGTGCCCCAGAAGTCGACCGAGAACGGCAGCTTCAGGTACTGGTCGCCGTAGTAGTTGGGATCGTTCTTGACGTTGATCGTGACGCCGGCCGCCTTCGCCTGCTGGGCGAACACGTTGGCCGAATCGACCATGCCGGCCGCGCCGTCGGTGGTGTGGAGGTCGACCGTGAGGCCCTCGTAGCCGGCCGCCTTGAGCAGTGACTTCGCCTGCTCGACGTCCGTCTCACGTTGAGGCAGCGACGTGTCGTAGGCGGGATCGAACGGGGAGTACAGATCGTTCGCGACGCGCCCGTGGCCCGACAACACCTGCTCGAGCATGGCCTGCCGGTCGACGATCAGCCGCATCGCCTGGCGGACGCGCACGTCGTCGAACGGCTTCATGTCGACGGCCATGCACAGCGGCAGCCAGCCGCCGCCCTGGCCCTCGAGAATCGAGAGGCCGCCGTGGGACTTGGCCACTTCGATCTGCGCGAACGGGATGTCGGTCATCGCGTCGATCTGGCCGGCCAGCAGGGCGTTCACCTGGGCGCTCGGATCGCTGAAGTCCGTGATCGTGACCTGATCGAAGTACGGCTGCCCGGTACGCCAGTAGTTCGCGTACTTCTTGTGCACGCTGGCCTGGCCGGGCTGGAAGCTCTCGACCGTGTACGGGCCGGTGCCGACGTACTTGAGCGGGCCGGTGCGGCTGTAGCCCTCCGGCACGATGCCGTTGTAGTACTGGCCGAGCTGGTCGCCGATCGTGGAGTCGGCATTCTTCAGGTGCAGCCGCACGGTCAGGTTGTCCATCTTCTCGATGTTCTTCGGGTCGACCGACCCGAGCCCGGCGCCGCCGAACAGCCCTTCCTTGGGGTTCAGGATGCGCTGGATCGAGTAGATGACATCGTCGGCGGACAGCGTCTTGCCGTTGTGGAACTGGATGCCGTCGCGCAGCTTGATCGTCCACTGGTCGGGCTTGTCCTGGGTGACCTCCTGGGCGAGGCCCTCCTGGTTGCCGCCGGCCGACGGGAGCCGGTACTGCGAGTCGTAGACCAGCAGCGTCTCGAAGCCTGCGACGAGGCGCGCCTGGTCGGGCTTCGTGATGATGCTCTGCCCGTCGATGATGTCCTTCGAGCCGCCGCCCGTGACGCCGAGCCGGAAGTTTCCGCCCTTCTTCGGCGTGCCGCCGCCACCGCCTGTGCCCCCGCCACCGCTCGAACTGGTGCTGCCTCCACCGCACGCTGCGAGCGTGCCGGCCAGGGCGAGGCCGCCTGCTCCCAGCAGGAGCTCCCGCCGCGAGAGCGGCATGCTCTCGAGCGAGTCAAGGCGGACTGGTCGCCTATTCGCCATCTCGGTCTCCTTCTTCTGGGCCGGGCACGCCTGAGCGCCCGGACCGGCGATGATCCAGCCTGGCCGGTGACCTGTCAAGCAGGCCGGCACACGTGCTCGATCGGGGGTGCGCCCGTTCGTATCGTGAACGCAGCGCGTGGAATGTGAACACGCGGCGACGGTACAGACTTCGCAGCGCCACGTCAACCGGCCCTCCAGCGCGGTGGTGTAGAGTTGCCCGCCCTGCACGTGTTCACCATGGGAACAGCCCGTCCACATACCGCACGCCGGCCAGCCGGCGACCGACCCGCCTCCGGCGTGCAATCGGTCGACCGTGCCGTTGCCCTGCTGAAGGCCGTGGCGGCCGGGCCCGAGCCGGCCACCGTCGCCGAGCTGGCCGCGCGCTGCAACATCAACCGCAGCACGGCGTGGCGGCTGCTGTCGACGCTCGAGGCGGGAGGCCTGGTCGAGCGTGACCCGCTGACCCAGCGCTACGGGGTCGGCTACGCGGCGTTCCAGGTGGCCTCCGCCGCCGAGGACGACGCGATCGCCCGGCGGGTGCGACCCATCATCGTCCGCGCTGCGGAGCGGTCGGGCGAGATCGTGACACTCGCGGCGGCCCGGCGCTTCAACCTGGTGTACGTCGACCAGGCCGACCCTCCCCGCACGCTCAGCCCCAGCTGGATGGGCCGGCCGATCCCGCTGCACGCCACGTCCTCCGGGAAGGTGTTCCTGGCCTGGCTGCCGGACGCCGAGCGCGAGGCGCTGCTGGCCGGCGAGCTGGAAGCGTTCACCGACCGCACGATCACCGACCGCGGCGAGCTCGAGCGCGAGCTGGCCGAGATCCGGCGGCTCGGGTACGGCACCTGCCTCGGCGAGTTCGAGGACTTCTCGAACGGCGCCTCTGCAGCGGTGCTCGACCGCCGCGGCCGGCCGATCGTGATCGTCAACATCTGGGGCCCGACACAGCGCGTCACCAAGTCGCGCCTGCCCGCGCTCGGCCGGACGTCGCTCGGCGTTGCGCACGAGATCTCTTCGGCGCTGGCGTGAACTGGGACGTGTTCATCACGTGCGCCGTGACGGGCGCCGGAGCGCTCAGCGATCGCAACGACAAGGTGCCCGTGACGCCCGAGCAGATCGCCGAAGCGGCAATCGACGCGGCGCGCGCCGGGGCGGCGATCGTCCACATCCACGTGCGAGACCCGGAAACCGGCCGCGGATCGCGTGACGTCGAGCTGTACCGCGAGGTCGTGAAGCGCGTTCGCGGCGCGGACGTCGACGCAGTCATCAATCTCACGGCCGGGATGGGCGGCGACCTCGTGCTCGGCAGCGCTGAGCGGCCGCTGCCTCTCGACGACGAGGGCACCGACATGGCGGGCGCGGACGAGCGGCTGGCCCACGTCGCCGAGCTGCTGCCGGAGATTTGCACGCTCGACTGCGGCAGCATGAACTTCGCCGCCGGCGGCGATTACGTCATGGTGAACACCCCAGCCGTGCTGCGCGCGATGGCGAAGCGGGTGCAGGAGCTCGGCGTGCGGCCGGAGCTCGAGGTGTTCGACACGGGTCACATGGTGCTCGTCAACGAGCTGATCCGCGACGGCCTGCTCGACGACCCCGTGCTGATCCAGCTTTGCACCGGCATCCCCTACGGCGCCCCCGGCGATCCCGGCACGGTGCTCGCGATGCGCTCGTTGCTGCCGGAGGGGTCGATCTTCTCGACGTTCTCGATCGGGCGGATGCAGCTGCCGTTCGTGGCGCTCGCGCCGGTGCTCGGTGGGAACGTGCGCGTCGGGCTCGAGGACAACCTGTACCTGTCGCGCGGCGTGCCGGCGACAAACGCGCAGCTGGTGGAGCGGGCCGTGCACATCCTCGAGGGGATGAACGTGCGCGTGGTCGGCCCCGGCGAGGTGCGTGAGCGGCTGGCGCTCCGGCGCCATGGCTGAGAGGCGCGGCCGGCTGCCCGGCTCCGTCGGGCTGATCGGCGGGGGCGTGATCGGCGGCGGCTGGGCGGCGCGCTTCCTGCTGAACGGGGTCGACGTCCGGGTGTACGACCCCGACCCCGACGCCGGCCGCAAGGTGGACGAGGTGATCGAGAACGCCCGCCGCGCGATGCGCCGGCTGACGCATGCGCCGCTCCCGGCGGAGGGAGCCCTCGAGATCGTCGGCTCGCTGGAGGATGCGGCCCGTGGCGCCGAGCTGGTGGTCGAGAGCGCGCCGGAGCGCGAGCAGCTGAAGCGCGAGCTGCTCGCCCGGGCGGAGGCCGCTGCAGACGCGGATGCGCTGTTCACGTCGTCGACCTCGGGGCTTCGCCCGTCCGCGCTCCAGGCCGACATGCGGCGCCCCGAGCGGCTGCTGGTCGCACACCCGTTCAACCCCGTCTACCTGCTCCCGCTGGTCGAGCTCTGCGCCGGAGAGCGGACGTCTTCCGAATCGGTGGAGCGGGCGGGTGCGATCTGTGAGGCGGTCGGGATGGCGCCGCTCGTGCTGCGCCAGGAGATCGACGGGTTCCTCGCCGATCGGCTGATGGAGGCCCTGTGGAGGGAGTCGTTGTGGCTCGTGAACGACGGCGTGGCGACCGTGTCGGAGCTGGATGAGGCCGTGCGCCTCGGTGCCGGCCTGCGGTGGGCCGCGATGGGGACGTTCGAGACGTACCGGATCGCCGGCGGCGAGGCCGGCATGCGTCACTTCATGGAGCAGTTCGGGCCCGCGCTGAAGTGGCCCTGGACGAGGCTGACGGACGTGCCCGAGCTCACCGACGAGCTGCTCGATCGCATCTCCGAGCAGTCCGACGAGCAGGCGGCCGGGCTCGGATTCCGCGAGATGGAGCGCCGCCGCGACGACTGTCTGGTGGCGATCATGCAGGGGCTGCGGGCGCAGGGCGTGGGGGCGGGCGAGGTGCTCGCGCGCTATGAGCGGTCGCTGATGGACGCCGCCGGCGCCTCCGAGCAGCTCGGCGAGCGCGACGCCGATGGCCGGCCGGTGCACAGCGCCGAGGTGCTCCCGGAGTGGGTCGACTACAACGGGCATGCGCACGAGAGCCGGTATCTCCAGGTCTTTGGCGACGCGACGGACGGCCTGCTGCGGCGGCTGGGCGTCGACGCCGGCTACCTGGCGGGCGGGCGCAGCTTCTACACGGTCGAGACCCATCTCTCGCACGTCCGCGAGGCGTCGGCCGGCGAGCGGCTCGACGTGACGACGCAGGTGCTCGACGCGGACGCCAAGCGACTCCACCTCTTCCACGAGATGCGGCGCGACGGCGAGGTGATCGCCACCGCCGAGCAGATGCTGCTGCACGTCGATACGGCCGCGAGCCGCACCGTCGAGGCGTCGGGGGATGTCCGCCGGCAGGTCGACGACCTGGCAGCCCGGCACGCCGGGCTACCGCGGCCCGAGCGCGCGGGGCGGACGATCGGGATGCGCTGAGCGGGCAGGGCGTCTGCGTTCAGCGGACCAGCAGCCGGCGCACGAGCGCAAGATCGATCGTCTCGATCACCTCGTCGGCTGCCGCCAGCCGCCCGGCCGGCATCGTTCCGACCAGCGCGAGGCACCGCATGCCGGCCGCCTTCGCCGCCGTCACGCCCGCCTCGGTGTCCTCGATGACCACCACCTCGTCCGCCTGGAGCCCATCGACTCGGCCGCTCAGCCGTTCGAGCGCGATCAGATAGCCCTCCGGGTGTGGTTTGCCGTGTTCGACATCGTCCGATGTGACAACCGCCGCGAACAGGTCGGCGATGCCGGCGGCCTCGATCACCGGCGCGATCTCGGCCAGCGCCGCTCCGGAGACGATCCCCACCGGGGCCCGCGAGGCCGCGAACCGCACGGCTTCGCGCATCGTGTGGCCGATCGTGGTGCCGTCGGAGACGCGGCGGCAGTAGCCCTCGATCCGGCCGGCGACGATCTGGTCGATGTCGGGCCGGTCGCCCAGCCACTCGCGCACCATCGCCTCGTCCGACAACCCCGCCAGGCGCGCGACGTACTCCTCGTGCGTCGGCGGCCGGGCGTGCGGCGCGAGCGCCTCCGCGGTCACGACCTCCATCACATCCTCGTCGTCCGACAGCGTGCCGTTGAAGTCGAAGATCAGCGCTCGCGCCGGCATGGCGCCGCAGCCTAGCGACGCATCCCGTTTGCCCCGCGCAGGGCCGGGTACGTCCACCCCCATGACAGGCCGACCGATCCGCGTGGGCGTCCAGGTGCAGCCGCAGCAGGGCACCTTCGAGCGGATGCGCGACACGTGGCTGCGGGTGGAGGAGCTCGGCGCCGACACGGTCTTCAACTGGGACCACTTCTTCCCGCTCTACGGCGACCGCGACGGGCCCCACTTCGAGGCATGGACGCTGCAGGCGGCGATGGCCGAGGCGACCAGCCGCATCCAGGTCGGCTGCCTGGTCACCTGCAACTCCTACCGCAATGCCAACCTCCAGGCGGACATGGCGCGCACCGTCGACCATATCTCCGGCGGCCGCTTCATCTTCGGGATCGGCGCCGGCTGGTTCGAGCGCGACTACGACGAGTACGGCTACGACTTCGGCACGGCGCCCGACCGGCTTCGCCACCTCGACCGCTCGATGCCCGTCATCCTCGAGCGCTGGCGCAGGCTCAACCCGCCGCCGGTGAACGGCAGGCCGCCGGTGCTGATCGGCGGCGGCGGCGAGAAGGTGACGCTGCGGATCACCGCGCAGTACGCCGACATCTGGAACGGCTTCGGCGACCCGGACACGGCCTGCCGCAAGTGCGGCGTGCTCGACGACCACTGCCGCCGCCTGGGGCGCGACCCGGCCGAGATCGAGCGGTCGATCGGCGGCATCGACGAGAACCGCCTCGAGCTGCTGGACGACTATGTGGCGGCCGGGGTGACCCACTTCATCATGGGCGTGGGCGGGCCGGAGTGGGATCTGTCGCTGCTGCCCGAGCTGCTCGCCTTCCGCGACGAGCGCAACGGCTCGCGAGGGTCACGCGCCGCTCGGTAGCGGCTGGGGCACGGCCACCTCGCGCCCGCGCGGCACCGACACCGGCACCCGGTAGATCAGCCCGATCGTCACCCACAGGATGGCGAAGCCCACCACGTTCCAGCCGGTCAGGCCGTAGCCGAGGAAGTAGTGGTTCACGAGCAGGCCGGTGGCGGGATATGCGAGCTCGGCCAGCGTCGCGACGGAGGCGGGAGTGGTGCGCAGGCCGCGGTAGTAGAGCAGCATCGCGAGCAGCCCCGACCCGAGCGCGAGCACCGGCAGCCGCAGCCACCCCCCGGCGCTTGCCGCATGCGCCGGCGTGACCGCACTCTGGCTGAGGGCGATCACGGAGAGCAGCGGTAGCGCCAGGGTGAACCGCAGAGCGGTGAGCACCGGGAAGTCGACCTCCTGCAGCCCGCGGCGGCCGAATGCCGTCGCCGAGCCCCACAGCGCCGCGGCCGCCAGCGCGTAGACGGCCGGGCGCAGCGCCGGGCTGGAGGCGGCGTCCGCGGGAGACATCCACCCGAACGAGAGCAGGTAGGTGCCGACCGCCGCGGGCAGCACGAGGGCTCCCAGCTGCCGCCCGGGCCGCTCCGTGAGGATCAGCGCAGCGGCGCCGATCGCCCACAGCGGCTGCGTCTTCTGCAGCAGGAAGACGACGTTCAGGTTCGCCGAATGGATGGCGATCGCCTCGGTGAAGAGGAGCGTCGCGAGCGCCGAGCCGCCCCAGCCGATCACCAGCGCCGAGAGCCACCCCGCGCGCGTCAGCCTGCGCAGCTGCTCGCGGTGCACCCACAGGTAGGGGCCCATGACGGCGACCAGGACGGCGTGCTCGTAGAGGACGATGGTGTACGGCGACCAGGCCGTCGTGAGCGGCTTTCGGACGGCGCCGTCGATGCCCCACAGGGACGCCCCGATCGCGATCAGGAGCACGCCGGCGAGCGGCGCGCGCCGCGCCACGAGCTGCGCTCTGCTGCCCTCCGGCTCCACCGCGGGCATGATACGCGTCGTGACCGCGAGCCCCGTCACGGTTCTCGCCGGCGGCGTCGGCGGCGCCCGCTTCCTGCAGGGCGTGATCGGCGTCGTGCCGGCCGAGCATGTCGTCGTAATCGGAAACGTGGGAGACGACGTGGAGCCGCACGGGCTGCACGTATCGCCTGACCTGGATACCGTCGTCTACACGCTGACCGGCTGGATCGACGAGGAGAAGGGGTGGGGGGTGGTCGGCGACTCGGACCGCGCCCTCGAGCGCGCTCGTGCGCTGGGCGCGGACGCCTGGTTCTGGCTGGGCGACCTCGACATCGGGCTGCACCTGGCGCGAACCGAGGCGCTGCGGCGCGGTGAGCCGCTGAGCACCGTCACCGCCCGGATCGCCGAGCGCCTGGGGCTCCCGGTCCGGCTTGTGCCCGCCACGGACGACCGGCTGCGCACGATGATCGACACGCCGGACGGCGAGATCGACTTCCAGACGTACTACGTGCGCCGCCGGCACGCCGACACCGTGACCGGCATCCGGTTCGACGGGGCCGAGGTGGCGCGCCCGGCCCCCGGCGTCGCCGACGCGCTGCGCGATGCCGCCGCGATCGTGATCGCGCCCTCGAATCCGCTGATCTCGGTGGGACCGATCCTGGCCGTGCCGGCGATCCGCGAGCTGGTCGCCGCGCGATCCGCGCTCTGCGTCGCGGTCAGCCCGATCGTCGCCGGGCGCGCGATCAGGGGGCCGGCCGCCGCCATGCTCGAATCGCTGGGCCACGATCCGTCACCGGCCGGGGTCGCGGCGATCTACGAGGGGCTCGTCGACGTGCTCGTGATCGACGAGCAGGACGCCGAGCACGCCGACGCCGTCGAGGCGCGGGGGATGCGCGCGGTGGTCGTCGACACGATCATGCGTGACGCGGCCGCCCGGGAGCGGCTGGCCCGAGCGGCGCTCGACGCTGCCGGGGCGCTCGCGTGAGCATCGAGATCCTTCCCGTCGGTGTGGACGCCGAGATCCGGCCGGGCGACGACCTCGCGGCCATCCTGCTCGCCGCGGCGCCCGATCCCCAGGACGGCGACGTGCTGGTGCTGTCGCACAAGGCGGTGGCCAAGGCGGAGGGACGGATCGCCGATCTGACGGACGTCGTGCCGTCGCCGCGAGCTCGGGAACTGGCCGGAGCCGAGGGCGACCCACGGTTCGCGGAGCTGGTGCTGCGCGAGAGCCGCCGCATCGTCCGCCGCCGCGGATCGCTGCTGATCGCCGAGACGCACCACGGCTTCGTGTGCGCAAGCGCGGGGATCGACCGGTCGAACGCGCCCGGACCGGACCGTGTGGTGCTGCTGCCGCTCGACCCGGACGCGTCCGCCGCCGGGCTCCGCGCGGCCGTCCGTGAGCGCACCGGAGCGGCGATCGCCGTGGTCGTCGCGGACACGATGGGCCGGCCGCTTCGCAACGGCATTGTCGGCACGGCCATCGGCGTCAGCGGCCTCGAGCCGTTGCGGGGATACCAGGGCGAGCGGGATGCCGCGGGCTACACGCTGCGCACGACGCAGGTGGCCGTCGCGGACGAGCTCGCCGCGGCGGCCGACCTCGTGCTGGGCAAGCTCGAGCGCGTGCCGGCCGCCTTGATCAGGGGGTTCGGCGCCGCCGGCGAGGGCAGCGCCCTTGAGCTCGTGCGCCCGGCCGAGCGAGATCTGTTCCGCTAGGGAGAGGCGGCGGCGCGCTCGAACAGCCTGCCCGCCGGCACGTAGAACGCGGCGAGGAGCAGGGTGAGCACGACGCTCGCGAGCGGGCTGACGAATGCCACCACCAGCACCACGACGTACAACGGCACGCCCGGGTCGAACGCCCGCGAGATCGCATCGATCCGCGACTGCGGCACGGACTCGTCGATCAGCCGCCGGCCGCGGCGCGCGTACCGCCACCAGACGTTGTAGAGCACGGCCATGGCGAGCAGCGTGAGGGCGTAGGCGTAGACCGCCGCGTGCTCACCCTCGCGTTGCAGATGCTCGGCGACGAGCTTGGTCGGGAACGGGATGAACGAGACGACCATCAGGAACACCGTATTGATGAAGAGCAGCGTGCGGTCGACTCGCGCCATGCATCCCACGCACTCGTGGTGGTTGACCCAGATGATGCCGATGATGAGGAAGCTGGTCGCGTAGGCGAGATAGCTCGGCCA
>DASWRM010000071.1 GCA_036403155.1 Gaiellales bacterium
CCCCGAGGTGGCCGGCGCGGGACGGCGCCGGCCACCTCAACCCGGTCGTGGGCGCAACGGGTACGTTGCGGGCCATGTCCCCGCGCGCCCGCACGACGCTGATCATCGCCGTCATCGCGCAGTCGGCGGTGTCGGTGGTGCAGTTCGGCTTGCCCGCCATCGGGGGCGAGATCCGCCATGCCTTCGGGCTGGGGCCGGCCGGGTTCGGAGCCGTGTTCGCGGCCGTCGGGCTCGGCTCGGCGGTCGCGCTGATCCCGACCGGGATGCTGGTCGACCGGTTCGGCGCCCGGCCTGTGCTGCTCGGCGGCGCCGCCGTCAACCTGGCCGCGTACCTGTCCGCGTCGGTGGCGGACGATGCGACGGTCTTCTCGATCGCGATCTTCGTCGCCGGCATCGGGTCGGCCGCGGTGCCGGTCGCCGGCATGAGCAGCCTGCTCCGCGAGTTCCCGCCGGAGCGACGCGGGATGGCGCTCGGCTGGCGGCAGCTGGCGGTACCGCTCGGCGGCACGATCGGCGCCGCCGCGCTGCCGCTGCTCGCCCATCTCGGCGGCGTGCGCCTCGCCCTGTCTGCGACGGCGCTCTTCACGGCCAGCACCGCCGCCGTGTTCGCGAAGCTGTCCGGCGGTGGCACCGGCGAGTCGAGAAGCCTCCGTCTCGACGGCGCGCTCACCGCGCCGGGCATGCGGCCGCTGCTCGCGGTCGGACTGTGCTACGTCTATGCGCTCGGCGCCGCGCTGACCTACATCGTGCCGGCCGCGCAGTCCGACGGCATCGACCGCGCGGCCGCCGGCACGCTGTTCGTGATCCTGAACCTGTCCGCGGCCGCATCGCGGCTGGTGTGGGGCCGCATCGCCGACCGCGGGTCCGGCACCCGCCGGGTGCGCACGCTGGTCGAGATCGGTGCGCTCGCCACGGCGGCTGGGCTGGCCATGCCCGGCGCGCTGCACCTAGGGATCGTGCCCGCCGCCGTCGTGACCGTCGCGCTCGCATTCGGATGCTTCGGCTGGAACGGCGTGCTGTACGTGACCGCGGGAGAGCTGGTCGGCCCGGAGCGCGCCGGGCGGGCGGTGGGGGTCGCCTCGACGATGGTGTTCGGCGCCGGGTCGCTCGCGTCGCCGGTTTCGGGGCTCGTCGCGGAGAACGCCGGCTACGACACCATGTGGATCACGGCAGCCGCCGTCTCGGCAGTCGGGGCGGTGGTCGCACGCCGGACCCTGGGCCCGCGGGTCGGCGTGACGCGTGGCGCCGCCGGCGCACCGGCGCGGTAGCGCCGGCCCGACCTACGCGAGCGCCGGGTGGACGTCGAGATCGTCAGCCGGGAGCGGCCGTCCCAGCAGGTACCCCTGGCCCAGCGTGCACCCGTGCGCGATCAGGAACTCGAGCTGCTCCCGGGTCTCGATGCCCTCGGCCAGCGGCTGCACGCCGAGGCTGTGCGCGAGCTGGATGATGGCGCTCACGATGGCGGCCGCGCCGCGGTCGTGCGGCAGGTCGGCCACGAACGAGCGGTCGATCTTGAGCGTCGTCACCGGCAGCTCCCGCAGCCGGCCGAGGGACGAGTGGCCGGTGCCGAAGTCGTCGATCGCCAGCCGGATCCCGTGCCGGCGGAGCAGCCGGATCGTGCTTGCCGCACGCGCCGGCTGCACCATCGCCGTCGACTCGGTCACCTCGATCATCATCCTGTGCGGCTCCACGCCGGCGCGCTCGGCCGACGCAAGCAGCGTCTCCACCATCGGCGGCCCCCAGAGACCCGGCGGCAGGTTGAACGTGACCACGAGGTCGGCGCCGCGGTCGGCCCACCGCCGCGCCTGGCTGCATGCACCGTCGATCACCTGCCGGGTGATCGGCTCGATCAGCCCCGACCGCTCGGCGAGCGGGATGAACGATTCCGGCAGCACCAGCCGCCCGGCCGAGTCCGGCCAGCGGATCAGCGACTCCACCCCGACCAGCCGGCCCGTCTCGAGCTCGACGATCGGCTGGTAGTGCAGCACGAACTCGCGCCGCTCCACCGCCCGCCGCATGTCGGCCAGCATCTCCAGCCGGCCGCGGGCATGCTCCGGCTCGGCCGATGCGTCGCGCTCCAGCCGCCCCTTACCGATGTACATCGCCGTGTCGGCGTTGCGCAGCAGCTGGGCACGGTCGGTGGCGTCGATCGGATAGATGCTGACCCCGATGCTGAGCCCGACGTGCACCTCCGTGCCTCCCACGTCGAACGGCGTCTGCAGGACGCTTCGCACCTTCTGCTCAATCGATGCGACGACCTCGAGCGCGCGCGGCTCGAGCCCCTCCCCGCCCTCCAGCTCGAGGTCGGGCACGAGCACGAGGAACTCGTCGCCGCCCTGGCGGGCGACGATGTCGGTTGCCCGCGTCACCGACGACAGGCGCTCGCCGAAGTCACGCAACAGCCGGTCGCCCGCCTCGTGCCCGAAGCTGTCGTTCACGAGCTTGAAGCTGTCGAGGTCGATGAACAGCACCGCGACGGCCACGTTGTTGCGGTCGGCCCGTGCGAGCGCGGTCTCGAGGTGCTCGTGGAACATCGTCCGGTTCGGCAAGCCGGTCAGCTGGTCGTGGTACGCGAGGTGCGCGATCTGCTGGGCGGTGCGCTTACGCTCCGTGACGTCCCGCGCGATCACGGACGCGCCGACCACGGTGCCGTCGTCCCGCTCCAGCGGCGACACGGTCAGCGACACGTCGACCAGCGATCCGTCCTTGCGCACGCGCACCGTCTCGACCTGTTCGATGCGCTCGCCGTCTGCGATCCGGGCGAGGGTGTCCGCGATCTCGACCTCCCGGCCGGGTGGGGCGAGCATCGTCACCGGGTTGCCGATCGCCTCATCGGCGGCGTAGCCGTACAGGAGCTCGGCGCCGCGGTTCCAGGTCAGGATCGTCCCGTCGAGAGACTCGGAGAGGATCGCGTCGTCGCTGGTCTCGACGATCGTCGCCAGCTGGCGCGCCGCCTGCTGCGCCCGGTGGCTGTCGCTCACGTCGCGCAGGAAGGCGCTGAACGCCGGCGCCCCGGGCAGGTCGACGCGGGCGACCGCCAGCTCCACCGGGAAGTGCCTGCCCGAGGAATGCACGCCGGTCGCCTCCATCACCCGGCCGAGCGGCCTCGGCTCCGCGCCCGCCAGCATCCGGTCGATCACGTTGCGCTGCCCGCCGCCCAGCTCGTCGGGAAGCAGCAGGCCGCTGAAGGGCGTGCCCACCACGTCGTCGCGCGACCGGCCGAACGTCGCCTCGGCTGCGGGATTGAACTCGGTGATGAGGCCCGCCGCGTCGATGCCGATGATCGGGTCGAGCGCCGCGTCGACGATCGCGCTGGTGCGCGCCTCGCTGTCTCGCACCTCCCGCTCGGCCTCGCGGCGCCGCGCAAACTGCGCGACCAGGCTGCAGATCGCCGACAGCAGCGCGAGCGTCTCGTCGTCGGGCTCCCGGGCCGCTGCGCTGAACAGCTCCAGCACGCCGAGCACCTCGCCGCGCAGGACGATCGGCAGGGCGAGCGCCCCGCGCACGCCCTCCCGAGCCGCCGGTGCCGTGCGCGAGGTGGCGTTCTGGGCGCCGACGTCCGGCACCCAGCGCGGTGCAGCCTCCTGCCACACCACGCCCGGAAGCCCCTCGCCGGGGGCGAACGCCGCGTGACGCGTCGCGAGCGAGAACCCGATCAGCGGCGCCCCCGGCTCGTGCCACAGATCGACGCAGGCGATCGCCCCACCCTCGCGGTCGACGCGCCACAGCGCGGCGAGATCCCATCCCAGCCCCCTGCACACCTGCTCGAGCACCCGCGGCGCGGCATCAGCGAGCGACACGGACTCGCCCAGGATGCGCGTCACCTCGAGCTGGACGCGCAGGCGCTGCCGCGCCTCCTGAAGGCGTTCCCCTTCGACCCCCGTGTCGCGTCCGTGCCGCATAGTTGCCCCGCAGCCGTCCGCCTGGTGGATCGGCCGCCCTTGATCTCAACCGTACGAGGGTCCCGCCCGGGCGCACTCCACCGGAAAGGGGATACCGCCGTAAGGACTTTGTTAGCCCCGAAGGATAGGAACCTGTCCAGATGACATGGCCCCGGCGCGGTATCCTCGCCCGCGGCGATGGGGCTCGCCGGGAAGCGCAGCTTCCGCACCGCCGGACGGCTGATGGCTCCTACACCGCGATCTGGGAAGGAGTGCCCATGCCCGTCGGACTGTTCGTCGCCCTCGCCGGGAGCCTCGGCGCGCTCGCGCGCTACGGGGTCGACTACTACGCCGGCCAGCGGATGGCGCCGCACCATCAGGTGCCGGCAACCTTCGCCGTCAACCTCGCCGGCGCCCTGCTGCTGGGACTGCTCGTCGGCATCCACCCGGCGGACGGGCGGGTTCGCGTCGTGCTCGGCGTCGGCTTCCTGGGGGCGTTCACGACGTTCTCGACGCTGGCCTACCAGACCTACCACTACCTGGACGCTGCGAGCTACCTGCGCGCGGCCGCCCTGCCGGTCGTGACGGTCGTGCTCGGAGTGGCCGCCGTGGCCGCCGGGATCGCGGCCGGACACCGCCTGTAGGCGGGCCGCGGCGGCGGCGCCACGGCCCGCCAGGGGTACCCGCCTCTTGCGTGTGCCAGCGGCGAGCACTCCCCTGTGGAGCCGCGGGCCAGCCCGTGAATGGGGATGGAATCGTCGTGGTACCCGTCACAAAGAGAACGGGAACATCGACGCGGCGCTCATGGGTCGTCCCGATCGTGCCGATGAGCCCTGCGACGCGCCGCCGGGAGAGGCTCCATCTCGACCGAAACGGCGCGCCGCAGGAAGGCCCCCTTTCGTGACGGCTTCGCGACCCTCCTGCCTCGCTCGCGGGCACCTGCTGAAGGGCGGCCCGGCGGTCAGCCGCCGGTGCGCCGGCCGCGATACACGTTCCCGGCCGGGTCGTCGACGAACCGGTTGTGCGAGAGCGTGTAGCGGCCGTAGTTGCCGGAGCGCAGGTAGATGCCCCAGCTGTCGTTGTGGCTGAACAGGTTCCGGGCGATCGTGACGTCGCGGATCGGGGCACGGCTCCCGGAATACCAGCGCTGGTGCAGCCCCAGCGGCGATCCGTGCAGCACGTTGCGCGTGATGCGAAGGTGGCTGCACCCGGGCCGGTTCGCGATCGCGATCTGCAGCCCCGCGCCGTTGCTCCCGCCGCGAATGCGGTTGCGGGTCACCCTGATGTGGTCGCAGGTCGAGAGCTGCTCGGGAATGCGGATGGCGACGCCGTCGTCGCCGTCCCGCCCTCCCCCGCGCTGGTCGATCCGGTTTCGCGATACCAGGATGTGCGACCCGCCGGCGATGTGGATGCCGTCCAGCTGGTCGTACACCCCGCTGGTCGAGACCGACGTCCGTGAGCGCGTGACGCGGCTGCGATGGTCGTCCCAGAGCATGATCCCGTAGCTGTACGGGTGGCGCACGGCCACCCGCGTGATGCGCACGTCCGTGGCGTAGCGGATGTCGACGATGGCGCTCCAGACGCGGTAGCGCGAGCGTGCGACCGTGCTGCGGACGGCGTGCTCGTTGGCGTCGACGGTGAGACGCGACACGCGGACGTCGTGCTCGCCGCGGCGCTGCTGGAGGACCACGCTGAACCCGCCGTTCTCCGTGCGGGATGCCCGGGTCAGCCGCAGCACCGTCCGCGCTCTGCCCGCTCCGCGGAGCGAGGTGGACGAGGGGATCTCGAGCGGCCCGTTTATGCGGTAGACGCACGAACCGAGCTGGACGCGCCCGCCGGAGTCGAGCGCCCTCTGGATGCCGGCGCGGCCGGATCCGCAGGGGACGTGGTGGACGTTCGCCTGCGCGGCCCCCGGCGCGCCAAGCACCGCGGCGGTCGCGAGCCATGGCATCCCGAACATCATCCGCGCGCGTCTCCCATGCCCCACCTATGCCCCCTTCACCCCGGTTTCATGGCACGGCGGATCGGCCGGCCCGGCTGCATCATCGACGAGCGGCCGCGATCCTGAAGTGATCCGCTTCGCTGCGCGGCGCCCCGGCCGGTCAGCGGCGCGACGCGGAGCGGCGACGGCGACGCCGGCGGGGCCGGGGCGCAGGCGGGGCCGGGAGCAGCGCCTCGACCAGCTGCTCGCGCGTCATCCGCGAGCGCCCCACGATGGCTCGCTCGCGCGCGAGGTCGTAGAGCTGCCGGCGCGGCATCGCCGTGAGCCGCGCCCGCTCCTGCGTGGTCCCGTCCGGCGCCGGCACGTCGGCCTGCGGCTCCGCAACCGGCGGCTCGTCGTCCGCAGGCGGCGGCTCGGCCGTGAGCCGCGGCGGCTCCTCCTCGTCGACGGGCAGCGGCTCCTCCCGGTCGACCGTGAGCTCGGCCGTGGGCGCGGCGGCGGCTTCCTCACGCGCCGCCGGCAGCTCGACCGTGGGCGCGGGAGGCGGCGGCCCGGCCGGCTCCCGCGGGGGCCTCTCGACGTCCTCCACGGGCGCCGCCATCCGCGCTTGCATGGCATCCTGAAGGCTCCATCGCTCCGGCTCGGAATCCCCCCGGACGTACCACGCGATCACGATCGCGGCCGGGGGCAGCAGCATGACGCCCAGGAGCAGGAGGGTGATCACCGCGTGGCTCGACATCAGCCGGCCGCCGCCTTGCCCGCCCCCACCGTGCGCGGCACCCGGTACAGGGTGAGCGTCCCATACGTGTCGTCGTCGACCGTGTAGCGGACATGACCGCGCGCCCGCAGCGCGTGAAGCGTCGCCGGCGGGATGTTGACGAGCCCGTCGTCGACCAGCCTGCTGCTCACGATCACCCACCGCACCGGCGTCTCGACGTCGGGCCACGAGGTGATCCGAAGCCGCGGCGGCGGGTCGGCGCCGGACAGCCGCGTCTGGTTCACGAGGTACGCCCACGACGTGACGTCGGGCGCACCCACCGCGATGCCGACCGGCGTGCCCGGCGGCAGGGTCGAGCGCACGTGCGCCACCATGTCGCGCCATCCCACGTCCTGACGCGTCCGAACGAGGCCGTAGGCGACGAGGTCGAACGCGCCGAACACCACGAGCACGGCGCATGCGCCGGCGACGGTCCACCCCATCCGCCGCCGCAGCCACTCCGACCGCACGACGCGCGTGCCGGCCAGCGTGAAGCAGATGATCGACGGGACCAGCAGGTAGTAGAAGAACTGCTCCTCCAGCGTCCCCTTCAGCACGAGGAAGGCGACCAGCACGACGGCGCAGAGCCCCCACAGGCCGGCGAGCCGCTGCTGCACCCACGGCTGGCGGAGCAGGATCACCGCACACGGGAGCGCCGCAGCGAGGATCAGGTACGAGACCGCGTAGTTGACCAGCAGCCGCCCCGCGGTCTCGGCGAGCGACGGCCCCTTTGCCTGGTTGAACCCCGAGATCTGCACCTGGCCGGAGAGGCGGAGGAAGCCATGCAGCTTGTCGTACTGGAACCCGCCCCAGTGGCCGGAGGCGTACGTCAGGTACGGATACCACAGGTACGTCCACGCAGCGGTCGCGCAGGCGCTGGCGGCGAACCGCCACGGCACCCAGCGCAGGGCGGCTGCGACGGCGAGCGGCCCCAGCCCCACGAACACCGTCATCTCCTTCGTCAGCAGCCCCGCCCCGAACAGCAGCCCCGCGGCGGCGGCGTGCGGGAACGACCAGCCGCCGCGCTGGCCCCACCGCACCACGACAGCGATCCCCGCCACGACGAAGAACACCGCCGTGGAGTCGATCAGCCCCAGCGAGTTGATCCGCAGGGCGAACGGGTCGACCGCGACGAGGACGCCGGCGAGCGCCGCAATCGCAAGACGGGTGCCGCGCGAGAGCGACCTGTCGGGCCGCAGGACGTCCCACGCGATCACGCACGAGAGCCCGGCCGTGCCGGCGCCCATCAGCGCGCTGATGCCGCGCAGCACCTGCACCTCGTCCAGCACGTCGTGCGAGTGCGGTATCACGCCGAGCACCGCCGCACCGAGCAGGAAGAAGACCGGCGGGTGCAGGAAGAAGTACGAGTCGTAGAACGAGATGCGCTGATGGGTCAGGGTGTTGCCGACGATGTTGAGGTAGGTCAGCTCGTCGGGGTTGATGTCGTACGCCGACCCGAGGCCGACGAGGCGGTCGGTGGCGGCGAGCGACATCACCGTCGCGACGGTCAGCGTCAGGCCGCGCGCGCCGAGCAGCGCGTCGACGCGCTCTCCCGCCGGGAAGCGGTTTGCCGCCACCCAGCCGGCCACGGCCGTTGCCGCGAGGGGCAGCAGCGCCCACAGGAGCGCGGCACCGCCCACGCCGCCGATCGCGCAGGTGGCCGCCCACACCGGCCACGCCACGAGCGCGCACGCGATGGCGGGCGCCGGAGGTACGCGGTCGGCGGCGTCGCGCACGCGGGCCGGGTCGAGTGCCGACACGCCGCGAATGTCGCCCAGGCGGCGCCACGCCCGTTCACCGAAGACGCGCGGGCTGTTCACACCCGCCCCTTCACGAGAGCCATGCGGTAGGCGATACCCATCGCGGCACGCCCTCATACGCGGGCGTTTCCCCGGCGGCCGGCGAGGGAAGGACTCGGGTCGGGCTCCGGGCCGGTGCGACGCCCGTCGCCAGCGGCCGCCAAGGGGCCGCTGCGACGCGAAGCGACCAGTGCGCATCCTGCATCTCGCCTACGAGGACCCACGCCGCCCGGGTAGCGGCGGCGGCGGCGTTCGCACGTGGGAGCTGACGCGGCGGCTGGCGTGCCTCCACGACATCACGGTCGTCGTGGCCTCGTACCCCGGAGCCCGGGAGCGGCACGAGGGCGGCGCCCGCTGGGTGCCGCTGGGGAGCGCGCGCGGGATGCACCGTGGCACGCTGTCGTACTTCGCGCTGCTCCCCCGGGCGATCAGGCGGTTTCCCCACGACCTGCTCGTGGAGGATTTCGGGGCGCCGTTCAGCACCGGCATGTCGCCGCTCTACACGCGCCGGCCGGTGGTCGCGTCCGTCCAGTGGATGTTCGCGCGCGAGATGACGCGGAAGTACCGCCTCCCGTTCCACCTGGTCGAGCACACCGGGCTGCGGCTCTACGACCGGTTCATCGTCGTGTCCGACTGGCTGCGCGACGAGGTGCTGCGGCGACGGCCCGCCGCCGATGTCCGGCTCGTGCCAAACGGCGTCGACGCCGAAGCTGCCGGCCGCCTGCCGGCCGCGGGCGCCGGATACGTGCTCTACCTCGGCCGGCTCGACCTCCCGAACAAGGGCCTCGACCTGCTCGTGGAGGCGTTCCGCTCGATCGCCGCCCGCTCGCCGCTGCGCCTCGTCGTCGCCGGCGACGGGCCCGACCGCCCGGCGCTCGAGCGGGCGCTCGCCCGCGGCGGTGTCGCCGACCGGGCGGAGCTGCGCGGCCGGGTCGGGGCGGATGAGAAGTACGGCCTGCTCGCGCGAGCGGACGCCGTCCTCGTCCCGTCTCGGTACGAGACGTTCGGGATGGTCGCCGTCGAGGCGGCGGCGGCCGGCGCCCCAGTCGTCGCGTTCGACATCGGGCCGATGCGGGAACTCGTCGGCCCGGTGGCGACCGGCCGCCTGGTGCCGCCGTTCGATGCGGGCGCCCTGGCGGAGGCCGCGCTGGCATACGCCGCCAGGCCGGCCGGCGATCCCGCCCGCATGGCGGCCGTCCGCGAGCGGTTCTCGTGGGACGCGGTCGCCGAGGCGCAGGACGCCTGCTACCGCGCGGCGGTCGGCGGCGGCGTGCCCGTGGGGGTCGGCGCATGAGGCGGGCGCGGCCAGGCCCGGCCGTGCTGATCGCGCTCGCCTGGGCGGCCGTCGGCGTGATCGCGGTCGTCGACCGCTGGCTGCTGACCAGCGACGCCGCCATGCGCTCGATGCTGGTGACCGGCGTCGTGGATGAGTGTGCGCACCTGGCCACGGCCGTCGTCGTGCTCGCCGCCACGCTGACCGTCCGCGATTTGGCGCTTCCCGCCGTCGCCGTCGTGCTGGCGGCGTCGGTCGCCCTGGACGTCGACCACATCCCCGGGCTGCTGTTCGACGACCGCACGCTCGGGTGGGACGGACGGCCGCACACGCACTCGCTGGCGGTGTGCGCCGTGGTCGTCGCAGGAGCGGCGCTGACGCCCGCGGGCCGGCGGTGGCTGCCGGCGGCCGCGGCCGCCGGCATCGGCCTCCATCTCGCGCGCGACCTTGCCACGGGGCCCGGTGTGCCGCTCCTGTGGCCGATCGGCACGACGCCGGCGTACGTCGACCACGGGGTCTACATGGCGCTGCTCCTGCTGCTCGCCGCCGCGGCCACGATGGCAGCCTGGCGGCGCCGTGCGCAGGCGTCCGCGGCCCATGCGGCGGAGGTGCGGGCGTGAGCGTGCGCCTGCGACCGGCGGACGGGCCGCTCGCCGACGTGGCCGGCGAGTGGCGACGCCTGTACTCGGCTGACGAGTCGGCAACGCCCTTCAGCTCGCCGGAATGGGCCCTCGCATGGGAGCGGCATCTCGGCGACGGAGCACGGCCGCTGGTACTGGTTGCGGAGTCCGGTGCGGACATCGTCGGCCTGATCCCGCTCGTGCGCCGGCGGCGCGGGCCGTTCCGGACGCTCGAGATGCTCGGCGAGGGGCCCGCCGACTATTGGGACGTGCTTGCCGAGCCGGCGGCGGCGGACGCGGTGCGTCAGGCGTTCGCGCGGTGGCTCGACCGCAACGCCGGCCGCTGGGACGCCCTGATCGTGAAGGGCGTCGTCGCGGGCTCGGCCACCGACCACGCGATCCAGGCGGCCGGACTGCGGTTCGGCAACCGCCCGCCCATCATCGCCCCCCGGCTACGCCTCGAGGGCACCTTCGAGGACTGGCTGTGCCGCCTGCCGGCCGACCGCCGGTCGAACGTGCGCCGCCGCGGCCGGCGGCTGGCGGAGGCGGGCGGGACGATCGAGACGCTGGCTGCCACGGATGATCTCCCCAGCGCGGTGGAGCGGTGGCAGGAGCTGCGCCGGCGCCAGTGGGCCGACCGCGACGCCCAGATGACGCCGCTGCACGCGACCGGCCGGTTCCGCGCGTTCATGATCGATCTGGTGACGGCGCTGGTGCCGACCGGCGAGGTGGTGTTCTGGGAGGTGCGGATCGGCGGTGACGTGGTCGGCTCGTACATCAACCTGGCCGACCGGCGGGCGTTCTACGGCTATCTCGGCGGCTACGACCCGTCCGTCTCGCGGCTCGGGATCGGCACGGTCGTGACCGCGCACGGAATCGCGGAGAGCATCGAGGCGGGCCGGCGCCACTTCGACTTCCTGATCGGGCAGGAGCGGTACAAGTACTGGTTCGAGCCCGATGACGAGCAGGGCGTCTGGTTCACCGCCGCCGGGACGCCGCGGCTGCGCTCGCGCCTCGCCTTGCGGGCGGTCGACGGGTTCGTCGCCGCGCGCGCAGCCGCGGAGCACGCGCGGGCGTGGAGGGCCGGACGGGGATGAACGTGCGCTGGATCGCCGCGCACCGCGGGCGGCCGCCCGTCGTGCTGACCTACCACGCCGTCGGCCGGGTGTCCCCCCTACGCGACCACAACGCGCTGTTCTGCCCAGCCGCCACGGTGCTGCGGCACGCCCGCGCGCTGCGCCGCGCCGGATACACGCTGACGACGTTCGGGGATCTCGCGGAACGTGTGCAACGGGGAGGCGGCGCACGCCTTGCGGCGGTGACGTTCGACGACGGCTTCCGCTCGACGGCCGACTTCCTGCGGCGGTCACGGCTCCCCGCCACGGTCTTCGTCGTGGCGGGATGGCTCGGGAAGCCGCACCCGCACGCGGCGTGGACGACGATCATGTCCGAGCAGGACGTCTCCGATCTGTCCGCCGGCGGCACCGAGATCGGGTCGCACACGATGAGCCACCCGGATCTCGCACTGGGGTCCCACGCGGACGCGCTCGCCGAGTGGACGGAGAGCCGGGTCGAGCTCGAGCGGCTGACCGGCCGGCCGGTGGAGGTCGCCGCCTATCCCTTCGGCCGTGCCGCGGACGCCGCCGCCCGCGCCTGCGGGGAGGCCGGGTTCCGGTTCGCCGCGCTCACCGACGGGGACGGCCAATGGGCCGATCCGCTGCGGATGCCGCGACAGCCTGTGACCGCGACTACCGGGCGCCTGGGCCTGGTGGTGCGGGTCGCAGAGGCTCACCGGGCGACTGTGACGCTGGCCCCGCTGGCCGCGATGGGAGCGGCCTCCCGCGAGCTGCGCCGCGTGCGCGAGGTGCGCCGCACGTCACGCGGCAGCGCCTGACCGCTGCGCCCGAGCGCCTCCTCCACGACTCCCAGGAAGGTGTCGACCGAGCGCTCCCAGGTGAACGCGCGGCTGGCGCGAAGCGCGGCGTCGGACATCCGCCGGCGCTCGGCGTGATCGGAGGCGATCCGCACCCAGGCGTCCACGAACTCCTGGTGCGACCCGACCAGCATGCCGGTCTGGCCCTGGACGATGGCGTCCCGCAGGCCCGGGACGTCGAACGCGATCGCCGGTGTTCCCATCGACGCAGCCTCGATCACGCTCACGCCCCATCCCTCGTGGATGGCCGGCTGGAGCATGCACCAGGCGCGTGACAGGATCTCCCACTTCTGCTCGTCCGGCACGCGGCCGGCGAACGTCACGCCCGGGGTTCCGAGCGCCTCGAGGCGCTCGCGCTCGGGGCCGTCGCCGACGATCACCAATCGCCCGCCGGTCGCCCGCTGCACCCTGCGCCAGACGTCGAGCAGCAGGTGGATGCGCTTGTACGGCACCAGTCGGCCGAGCGCGACGAACAGCGGCTCGTCCGACGTCTCGGCGGCAGGGGGCACCTCCGGACGGTCGACGCCGAGGTCCATGACGCGCAGGCGCCCCGGGTCGACGCCGATCTCGGCAAGCGCCCGCGCGGTCGAACGGGACACAGCGAGGAACAGGCAGTCGCGATAGGCGGCCGGCATGCCGTGGCGCTCGATCAGGTCTCCGGCAGCCGAGACGGGCCACGGGAACCGCCAGCCCCACTGCTCTCCATGGACGTGGTGCACCAGGCAGACGACCGGCTTTCGCTGCCACAGCGGCGCGAAGTACGGGATGCCGTTCTCGACGTCCACGACGACGTCCCACCGGTCGGCATTCCGGCGGTAGGCGAGCGGCGTGGCGAGGTACTGCGTGTAGTCGCCGCCCGTGCGGATGATGCGGTAGGGCCGCGGCGCCGCGACCGGCCCGCCCGTCATGAGCGTCACGTCGTGGCCGTGCGCCACCGCACCGCGGGCGAGGCGGTCGACCACCACCTCTGATCCGCCCGCCTGGGGGTGCGCGAGGTCGCGCCACGACATCAGGCAGATGCGGAGGCGTCGTCGGACGGCGACCACGCTCACGGGTCCATCTCCAGGCCGCGGCGCGCCCGCCGTTCGCGGATGCGCCGGCCGATGCGCAGAAGGTCGGCCGTCATCGTGATCGCGTCGCGCACGGGCCGGACGGTGCCACCCGTCTTCGCCGACCAGCGCACGGGCTGCTCCCCGATGGCGTATCCCAGGTCGGATGCCAGCGCGAGCACCTCGACGTCGAACGCGAACCCGTCCGTCTCCACCTGCGGGAAGAGGTACCGCGCGACGTCGGTGCGGAACGCCTTGAACCCGCACTGGGAGTCGGTGACGTCGACGCCGGTCACGCCCCGCACCATCGAGTGGAACGCTGCGTTCATGAACCGCCGCGGCACCGTCATGCCGTGCACCCACTCGGGCTGCAGCCGGCGCGACCCGACCACCACGTGATGGTGTTCGAGCAGGTCGACGGCAACCGGGATCGCGTCGAGTCCGGTGGCCAGGTCGGCGTCCATGAACAGCACGTTGTCACGGCTGGCAGCGGCCACGCCGCGTCGCACCGCCGCGCCCTTCCCGCGGTGCGGTTCCTCCACCACCGTCGCCGACGGAAGGGTGGCGAGGCGCTCCCGCGCGATCGGCGCCGTCGCGTCGGTGCTGCCGTCGTCGACGACGATCACCTCCACGTCACGCCCCGGGCCGATCCAGTCGACCAGATCCGTCAGCGACCCCCGGATCCGTTCCTGCTCGTTGTACGCGGGGACGACGATCGACACCCGCTCGACGGCGGATTCCCGCTCTTCGCCCTGTGTCCCTACGCGCGAAGGCGCACGCACGCCCGGCGTGGTATAGACCGCCATCAGATCCCCCTGGACCGATAGTCGTGGTGCTTTGCGGGAGTTCAGAGCCGTGCGTGGAGCCTCCCGGACGCTCCGTTCGCGATGAGGTTTCCCTGGCAGGGAGCCGGTAAACATCGGATCGGCGCTGCGCGGTTTGCGGCGGACGCAATGTGGGGAAGCCCACGCTCATGGGTAGAGCGGGAACCAGCCGGCGTGAGGCGACCGTCACGGTGGCGGCGACCGCGGCCGATGTCCGGGGGCTGTTGCGAGTCCCGGAGCGGCTGCCGACGGTGGTGGGCCGTCTGCAGGACGTGCGCCGGATCGACGACCGGGAGGCGGTGTGGACGCTCGTCGCGCCGGGCGCCGCGAACCTGCGGCGCAGGATGCGGATGGCGGAGTCCGGCGATGCGATCGTGTACGAGTCCATGGAGGGGCCGCTGCTGCGGATCACGGCCGGCGTCGTCCCCCGATCGCAGGGGACCTGCGTCGTTCGGATACGGCGCGAGACGGCGGTCGGTGGGTCGGCGGCCGAACGGCTGGACGCGCTCGTCTTCGCACCGTGGCTGGCCGCCGCCGACGCGGCGCGGCTGCGCGAGGTGTTCGCCTAGCACCGAGCGCCGAACGCCGTGTTTCCCGGCTCGCGCCGGCGGGGAAGTCGGGAAGGGTCGCTCACCGTCCGGCTCCAAGGCGAGGATCATGCACACGAACGAAACCGTCGCCGTCGTCGGCGCAGGCCCGTACGGGCTCGCCACCACGTCATACCTGCGCTCCGCCGGCATCGAGACCCGCCTGTTCGGCGAGCCGATGTCGTTCTGGGCCGACCACATGCCGAAGGGCATGGTGCTGCGCTCGCCGCGCTCGGCGTCCAGCATCGGCCATCCCGAAGACCTGCTGACGCTCGAGGCGTTCGAGCACGCGCGCGGCCGCCGTCCGGCCCCTGACACCGCGATACCGCTCGAGGACTTCGTGGCCTACGGCCGCTGGTTCCAGTCACGCGTCGTCCCCGACGTCGAACGAACCCAGGTGACGCGCGTCTCGCACGACGGGCGCGGGTTCCAGGTCGAGACGGCGCATGGGGGTGTGGCCCGCGCGGAGCGCGTCGTCGTGGCCGCCGGCATCAGCGAGTTCGCGTGGTGGCCGCGGGCGTTCCGTGGCCTGCCGTCCCAGCTCGTGAGCCACGCGAGCGAGCACCATGACCTCGCCCCGTTCGCCGGGCGCTCCGTCGCCGTCGTCGGCGCGGGCCAGAGCGCGCTGGAGACGGCGGCGCTGCTGGACGCGGCCGGCGCGGACGTGCGCGTGGTCGTCCGGCGCCCGCACGTGCACTGGCGCCGCCGATGGTTCGTGCGTCCGCCGCTGAACCTCGTGGGGCGCATGGTGTACTCGCCGTCGCAGGTCGGCCCCGCCGGGATCTGTCTGATCACCGACGCCCCGCACACGTTCAGGCGGCTGCCCGAGCGGGTGCAGTGGGCGATCGAGCGCCGCTCGATGCGACCCGAGGCCGACATGCCGCTTCGCTCGAGGCTCGAGCACAAGATCCTGGCGGGCCGGACGGTCGAGCGCGCAGCGGCGTCGTCCGACGGCGTCCGCGTGTGGCTGGACGACGGCGCGACGCGTGACTACGAGCACGTCGTGCTCGCGACCGGGTACCGGATCGACATGGCGGGCTACCGGTTCCTGGCACCCGAGCTGGTGGCCGCGATGCGGCAGCGCAACGGCTACCCGCTGCTCGACGGCGGGTTCCAGACCTCGGTGCCCGGCCTCCATGTCCTGGGGGCGCCGGCCGCCGCGAGCTTCGGCCCGCTGATGCGGTTCATCGCCGGATCCGGTTTTGCCGCCTCCGCGGTCGCCCGGACGGCGGTCGCCGGCCTGCGGATTCCGGCGCCGGCCGCCACGCCGGAGCAGCCGCTCGCCGCGACGCCGGCATGACGCTCCCCCGGACGCCCGGTGCACTCGTGCTGGGCGGGGACTTCCTGATCGAGCTGGGCGTCGCCCGCAGCCTCGGCCGTCGCGGGATCCCCGTCTGGGTCATCGGCGCCGCCGGGGGGACGATCGGCGGCCACCGGCTGTCAGCCGTGCGCGCCTCCCGCCATTGCCGCCGGTCGCTGGAGTGGCCGGCGGCCGGTGAGCCGGAGCGGGTCGGCCACCTGCTCGACGTCGCGAAACGGCATGGGCTGTCGGGCTGGGTGCTGATCGCGTCGGGAGACAACGAGGCGGCGCTCGTGGCGCGCAACCACGACGCGCTCTCGGCGGCGTACCGGCTGACGACGCCGCCGTGGGATGTGCTGCGCTGGACGTACGACAAGCGTCGCACCTACGACCTGGCCGCGCGCGTCGGCGTCCCGGTGCCCGAGACCTGGCAGCCCCAGGGGGTGGACGACCTGGAAGCGATCGACCAGGCGCTGCCCGTCGTTCTGAAGCCGGCGGTCAAGGACGTCACGAACCGGTTCACCGCGGCGCGGGCCTGGCCGGCGCACACACCCGAACAGCTGCGCCGGCTCTACGACGAGGCCGTCTCGCTGGTGCCGGCGGACACCGTGCTCGTGCAGCGGCTCGTGCCCGGCGGAGGCGCGGCGCAGGTCTCCTTCGCCTGCCTGGCGTCCGGAGGGTCGATCCTGGCCGAGCTGACCGCGCGGCGGAGCCGGCAGTACCCCGCCGACTTCGGCCAGGGCAGCACGCTGGTCGAGACCGTCGACCTCCCCGAGCTGCGCGAGCCGTGTGCGCGCCTCCTCGCCGAGCTTGGGTATGACGGGCTCATGGAGCTGGAGTTCAAGCGAGACGCACGGGACGGCACCTATCGGCTGCTCGACATGAACGCGCGGCCATGGGTCTGGCATCCCCTCGGCGCTGCGGCCGGTGTCGACTTCCCCCACCTGCTTCACCGCATGGCGCTCGGCGAGGATGTGGGCGGCGGCCGGCGGGCGGCGCCGGGCCACCGCTGGGTGCATCTGGCGCTGGACGCGCCGAGCGCGCTGGGCGCCATCCGGCGGGGGAGACTGCGCGCGTCAGACTACGTGCGGTCGCTGCGGCGCCCGGTGCGGCTGGCAACGCTGGCGCTCGACGATCCGCTGCCCGCCCTTGCCGACCTGGGATTGCTGGCGGCCGGGGCGGTGCGCCGCCGCCGTCCTGGTGCCGGCCTGGCCGCGACGGCGGCTGCCGGCCACGCGACGGCCGTTCCCCCGGCACGGTGAGGCCGGTGATGACGCCGCGGATCGTCCTGCTCGGCGGGTTCGCCGCCAGCAGCGCGATGAACTACGGGTTCAGCGTCGTGGCGGCGCGGCTCCTGGAGCCCCAGCAGTTCGGCGTGGTGGCCGTGGCGCAGGGCATCCTCGTCGTCGCCGGGCTCGTGCTCGGAGCCGGCGTCCCGGCCGTCCTGGCGGCGGAGCTCGCCCGTGGCACGGCGGTTCCGGGCCGGCTGGTCCGTGGTGCGCTCCTGGTCAACGTCGCAATCGGCACCGCCATCGCGTGCGGCCTGGGGATCGCCGCCCTGGTGGAGCCGGTACGGCGGAGCCTGGGCTCGGTGGAGGGCGTCGCGATGCTGGCAATCGCATTTCCGGCGTTCGGCGTGCTCTCCACGGGATGGTCGACGGCGCAGGGGCGTGGGCGCTTCGCGCTGTGCTCGGTGATCAACATCGCCGAGAGCGGCACCAGGCTCGCACTCGGCACGCTGGTGCTCGTCCTGGGCGCATCGGCGCGCGGCGCGCTCGCCGCCATCGCCGCCGGAGCGCTGGCCGGTGCGGCGACCTCCGCGGTGGTGATGCACCGGCTGGGACGACCGTCCGGCCGCGGACTGGCGTTTCCCCACCTCGGGACGGCAGGCGCAGTGTTCGTGGCGCAGCTCGGCCAGGTGCTGCTGATCACCGTCGACCTGATCGGCCTGCGGGTCTTCGGGGCGGACAGCGGCACGGTCGGCATCTACCAGGCGGCGCTGATCCTCGCGAACGCGCCGTACTACGTGGTCGCCGCGACCGTCGTCCCGGTGCTGTACAGCCGCGCGTCCGCGACAGCCGACCCAGGGGAGCGCAGCCCCCTGCTCTCCGAGGCGCTAGTGATCGTCGCGCTGTTCACGCTGCCGATCGAGCTGCTCCTCGTCGCCTACCCGCGTGCCGCGCTGACGCTGGTCTTTCCCGATGCCTACGGGAGCGGTGCCGCCGCCCTGCGGGTGCTGGCCGCCGGCACGCTGTGCCTGACGGTGCTCGCCGTGTACTCGTTCTTCCTCCAGGCATCGGCACGAGCCCGGATATCGGCGGCCGTGCTGGGCGTCGTGGCGCTGGTCGAGCCGGTGGGGCTGCTGGTCGCCGTCCCGCGATGGTCGAGCACAGGGGCGGCCGCAGTGTTCGCCGTGGCCAGCGGCATCGCGCTCACCGCCCTGCTTGCGGCCGGCGTGCGACAGGGCGTGCAGGGGCTGCGACCGGCACGCGCCGTGGCGGCCGGCGCTGCGTGCGCGGTCGCCGCGGTGGCCGCCGTGGTCGCGCTCGCGTCGGCCGGCGTCCCGCTCCCGCTGGCGCTCGCAGCAGGAGCGGTGGCCTACGCCGCCTTGCTCGCGCGGTCCGGCATCCTGCGCCGGATCGTTCCCGAACCGCTCAGGGCGGCACGCGACGCCGGCTGACCGGGCCGAGCGGTTCGCCGCTATGCCGGCGCGGCCGTGCTCTGCGCGGCCGCGTTGGCTCCGGCAACCTCACGGAGCGCCGTGTGGATGACGTCGGGCAGCCCGGGCTGAGCGCTTGCGTGCGGCTCATGGTCGGCCCACATCTCGAACGGGCGGATGCCCTCGCTGAGCTCGTCCTCGAACCGATCGCTCTGCGCGGGCGTCACCATGTCCACCCGGATGATGCGGCTGGAGTCCGCGCCCAGCTGCCGCCGCAGGACGCGGCCGATCTCCTTCGACGTCTCGTGGTCGGCCGAGACGCGGGCGACGCACCGGCACTTGTCTCCCTTGCCGACCTCGACGTAGTACGGCTGCGATCGCAGGCCGACCTTCATCTGCGCGTCGCCCCACGACCCGTCCCGGTCGGTCTGCCACTCCACCGATCCGCGGATCATGGCGGCGAGCACCTCCTCGGACTCGCGGCGCTCGCAGATCACCGGCGGCTCGCCGGGCAGCTCCATCCTGTGGACGGTGATCAGGTAGTCGGTCATGTCGGTCCTCCGTGTCGTGTGATGGTCACCGGCGTCCCCACCGGCATGAGCGCCGCAAGGCGGCGAATCGCGTCGTTGCGAAGGCGGATGCATCCATGCGATACCGCCCCGGGGATCAGCCCCGGACGGTTCGTGCCGTGGATGCCGATGTACCCGCCGGCCGGCCAGTCTGTGAGCACCGCCGAGCGGGCGCTCGTCCCGAACGCGATCGGCCCGTAGAAGGGGCTCGCATACCGGGTCAGGCGGTCGCGGATGTAGAACCGTCCGGTCGGCGTGGGCGTGCCGGGGGCGCCCACCGCCACCGGAGCGCGGAACACCGTCCGCCCGGAGCGCGTGAGCACCAGCCGGCGCGCCCCCAGATCGACCCAGAGCCTCGTGTCGACGAACGTGTAGCCGTTCAGCGCCCGGCGCGGCAGCCAGCCGGTGGACCCGTTCGGAAGCACCGGGAGGCTGACGAGGTTCCACACCGATCCGTCGTCCGCGACGCGACGGCGAAGAACGAGCACGATCGCCGTGGTGCCCTCGGGCGTCGTGGCCCGCAGCCGCGCAACCGCAGGGGCGCCGGCCCGCGGTGCGCTGCGGGCGGTGGCGGGGCCGCTCAGCGCGGCCCAGACGGCGTCGTGCGCGTCCGGCGCATCCACGCGGCATGCCGCGCCTCCACGCTGTGCAGCGACGCCGCCGCCGAGAGGATGCTCTTCGACCGCAGGCGGACCGGTCGCCGAGCAGCTGCCTGAGCGCGTGCGCATGCGCCCACTCGTGCGCCCCGACCACCCGGGCCACCTCGCGCGCCTTCGGGGACAGGTGCCCGATCCGCACGGCTTCTGTGTACATGGTGGCCTGGAGGTACTCGAACTGGAGGTCGAACCGCAGGATCGCGACGTCGCCGGGCGCCATCGCCCCGGCGTCGGCGTCATCGATGGAGCCGGCCACGCCGGCGGCGGTCAGCAGCCCGAGCAGGAACCCGGCGCGGGTCGTGCCGAGCGCGTCCTCGAGCCCGTCGCGGGCCCTGCCGGTGGGATCGATCTCGTCCAGCATCGGGCTCATCCCTCGCCTCCCAGTCCCTGCACGAGCCCCATCGGAGCCAGCTTCGCAAGCACCGCCTTCGTGGCGAGCACCGGGTCGGCCGCGCGCGGAGCCGGCAGATGACCGGCGAGGTCGCGGATCCATGCGGCATGCCGGCCTTCGACCGAGACGATCTCGGCCGCCACCTTCAGCACCGGCCGGGAGACGTTCGCCACCTGACCGTTGTAGGCGGCCACCGCCATGTCCTCCAGCGCGATCGCCGTCGCGGTGAACCGCTTGGCGTCGGACGTGACATCGTCCAGCGTGAAGGATGGAGCAGCGCCGGCCCGCCCGCCGAGCGCGGCGGACAGCTTCTCGACGTGCTTGCGCTCGTGGCCGTGCGCGACGTGTGCGAACTGCTCGAGCTCTCCTGACAGGCCGGCCCGCTCCAGCGCGAGCGCGTAGAAGCGCTCCTGCAGCCGCTCGAGCACCAGCGCGAAATTGAGCACGCGAACGTCGGTCGTGCCGAGCGAGGCGGGCGCCGCCGCCGTCAGCGGGCCGGCGAGCAGGCCGATGCCGGCCGCCGCCGCACCGCCCGCCGTCAGCTGCAACCCCGCCCTGCGGGTCAGCCGCGGCAGCGGGGATTCGAGTGGTGTCACGTCGGGCCTCCTCTCGGCCGGTGGTCGTCGAGCGCTTCGATCAGCCGTTCCCGGGTCATGCGTGACCTGCCGTCGATGCCCCGCTCCACCGCCAGCTGGTAGAGCTGGCTGCGCGAGAGGTGCGACAGGTCGGGCGACGGCCGTGCGCGCGCCGGGGGCGCGGCGGTCGCACGCAACCGCGCCGCCGGCGTTGCCGGCGGCCGAGGTGCTCGCCCGTTGACGATGCCGGCCCCCTGCGGATCGCCCTGCGAGCGCCGAACCCCGACCACGGCGGCGGCCCCAACCGCCGCCGCGGCGCCCAGCCCCAGCAGCCACGCGAGCGGCTGCTCGTCCCAGCCGCCGGAACCGTCTCCGGGCCGGGTGTGGTGCTCCGGCGACGCCGTCGCGTGTGGGGTGCGGTCGGGATGCACCGGCGGGTGAGACGTCCGGTCGCCGCCGCGGCGCGGCCCCAGCGGGTACATGCGCCAGAGCTTCTGCGGCCCACCGGCGCGGCCGTCGGTGGCGGCATGGGCCGTCTCCGGGCCGGTCGCGGGCAGCACCGGCGATAGGGCCACCAGCAGCAGGAGCCCGAGCCTCCTCGCGGTTGAGACGTTGACGCGCATCAGTGGAGCCGACTCGCCACGTCGGACGTACCCCTCGCGGGACCGGCCAAACGTCGCGTGGGCCCGGGTGTTTGCCGCGTTCGCCCGCCGGGGAATCCGCGTGACACCCGCCACCCGCTCCGAGGAGAACCGATGGCGACCACTCCCGACCCCACGCTCGACGTCCGCCGCAGCCGTTCGGACAACTCCGAGGTGATCGTGTGCCGCGGTCGCCTCGACGCGGACACGTGCCAGGGGCTCCAGGCGCAGATCGATGACGCGCTGGACGGCCGCGTCGACCGAATGCGTATCGACCTGCTGGACGTCGTCGCACTGGACGACGCGGGTCTCTCCTGCCTGCAGCAGTGCGCCGAGCGGTGCGAGGCCTACGGCATCGGCCTCGAGATCACCTGCGCCGGCGATGTCCGGCGGGCGCTCTCCACGGGCGCGACGCGGTCGGCCGTGGCCTGAGAGACGGATACAGGCCCGCCGGTTCGGGCTCCCGGGAACCGACGGGCCGGCTCGTCGAGTGCGTCGTTCCCCGACGGCGGCCGGGGTAAACGGTCAGGTCAGTACTCGTAGAAGCCGCGGCCCGACTTGCGGCCAAGCCGCCCCGCCTCGACGTAGCTGCGAAGCAGCGGGCACGGCCGGTACTTGTCATCTCCAAGGCCCTCGTGGAGCACCTCCATGATCGCCAGGCACGTGTCCAGGCCGATCAGGTCGGCGAGCGTGAGCGGCCCCATCGGGTGGTTCATGCCGAGCTTCATCACGGTGTCGATCGATTCGCGGTCGCCCACGCCCTCCATCAGGCAGTAGACCGCCTCGTTGATCATGGGGACGAGGATGCGGTTGGAGATGAACCCGGGGAAGTCGCTGGCGTGCGCCACCGTCTTTCCCATCCGCTCGGCGGCGTCCACCACGGCCGCGAGCGTCTCGTCGCTGGTCTCCAGCCCGCGGATCACCTCGACCAGGGGCATCAGCGGCACCGGGTTCATGAAGTGCATCCCCGCAACGCGTTCCGGGCGGCGCGTGGCGGCGGCCAGGCGCGTGATCGGAATCGAGCTCGTGTTCGACGCGAGGATCGCGCCGCCGGAGGCAACCTCGTCGAGCTGGGCGAAGATCTTCAGCTTGAGCTCCACGTTCTCGGTGGCGGCTTCGATCAGCAGGTCGCCATCGGCCGGCTCGGCGGACGTCCTGATGCGCAGCACCGCCTGATCGACCTGTGCCGGCTCGATCCGCCCCTTCTCCGCCAGCCTCGTGAGCGACGCCTGGATGCCCTTCATCGCGCGTTCCAGCTGGCCGGGCGCCACGTCCGAGAGCGTCACGTCGAACCCGCCGACGGCCGCGGCCTGCGCGATCCCGGCGCCCATCTGCCCCGCGCCGACGACGGTGATCCGCTCGACCGTGGTCACGGCGCCGGCACCTCGATCAGCATTGCGTCGCCCTGCGCAGCGCCCGAGCAGATCGCGGCGAGGCCGAAGCCGCCGCCTCGCCGGCGCAGCTGATGCACCAGCGTCCCGACCAGGCGGGCGCCCGACGCGCCGATCGGGTGCCCGTAGGCCACCGCGCCACCCTGGACGTTGAACCTGTCGGCGTCCGCGTCGAGCAGGTCGATCGTGTTCAGCACCACCGAGCAGAACGCCTCGTTCACCTCGAACAGGTCGATGTCGCCGACCGCCATCCCGGCCTTGTCGAGCGCCGCCCGGGCGGCACCCGCCGGCGTCCGGACGAGGTACGCGTAGTCGTCGGCGACGTGGCCCTCGGAGACGATCCGGGCCAGCGGCGCCAGGCCTCGCGCCTGCGCCCACTCCTCGGACGCCAGGACGACCGCGGCGGCGCCGTCGTTCACCCCCGGCGCGTTGCCGGCCGTGGTGGCGCCGTCCTTGGAGAAGACGGGCTTCAGCGCAGCCAGCTTCTCGGCGGACGTGTCCCGGCGCGGCCCCTCGTCGGCCTCGACCACCGTGTCGCCCTTGCGCCCCGGTACGGTGACCGGGACGATCTCGCCCGCAAGGCGCCCGTCGTCCTGCGCCTGCACCGCACGCTGATGGCTGCGCAGCGCCCACGCGTCCTGCTCCTCTCGCGACGAGCCGATCTCCGCCGAGACGACGGAGTTCTCCTCCGCCATGATGCGGTGCGTGAACGTCGACGTGAGGCCGTCGCTGGTCATGTGGTCGACCAGCACGCCGTCGCCCATCGTGTACCCGAACCTCGCCTTGGGCAGCAGGTACGGCGCGTTCGACATGCTCTCCATGCCGCCCGCGAGCACGACCTCGTGCTCGCCGGAGCGGATCAGCAGGTCGCCGTACGCGACCGCGCGCATGCCCGAGGCGCAGACCTTGTTGACCGTGTCGGACCCCACCCCCTTCGGACAGCCGACGCCCGCGCTCACCTGCCGTGACGGGATCATGCCGACGCCCGCCTGCAGCACCTCACCCATCACGACGTAGCCGATCTGCTCGGGGGTGACGCCTGCCCGTTCCAGGGCGGCGGTGCCCGCATGGATTCCGAGCTGGGGAGCCGAGAGCGTGGACAGGCCGCCGCCGAGGCGGCCGAACGGGGTGCGCGCGGTCCCAAGGATGACGGTGCGTGGCATGGATGGCTCCCAGGCGTCGGAGGCGGTGGTAAACGGAGAGGTCTAGCACAGGGGCGACCGCGGGATTGCCGCACGTGGAGCGCCGCTCGCGGTTGACCGGGAACGGCCTCCGGGGCATACTGTCCGCCATATGCCGATCCAGCGCAGCACCTGGTGGTGGACGACCGAGCGAGGTTCGGCCCGCTAGCTGCGCCGCGGTATCCGCTCCTCGCACAGCCTTTCGCCGGATCTCGGCGGGAGGCTTTTTTTCTTGCCCGAATGACACGCGACCACATCATCCGAACGCTTCCCGCAGACCTGCTGACGCCGGTCGGCGCGTACCTGCTCGTGCGAGAGGCGCTGGGCGCACCCGCCTTCCTGCTGGAGTCGGTGGAGCGCGGGGAGCAGGTCGGCCGCCACAGCTTCCTGGCGGCCGGCTGTCCGGTCACCGACTCGCTGGACGAGGCGGTCGCATTCGCGGGCTCCCGCCCGGGGCCGGCCCCCGGCGAGCCGCCGTTCGTGGGCGGCGCCGTCGGCTACATCAGCTACGACTGGGTGTCCGAGCTGGAGCCGGTTCCGCTCCCCGAGCCGCACGACGACGACGCCGGCCTTCCGCGGATGCGGTTCATGCTCGCCGAGTCGGTGGTCGCATTCGACCACGTCAGGCGGACGGTGTCGCTGATCGGCCCGGCGGGCGCCGTCGACCGGCTGGCCGAGGTGCTGGCGGCCCCGCCCGCGGCCGAGACGGCGCCTCCCTCGCCGGCCGGCCCGGTGCACGTCGAGACCACGCGCGAGCGGTACATGGCCGCGGTCGACCGGGCCCGCGAGCACATCGCCGCCGGGGACGCCTTCCAGATCGTCCCGTCGCAGCGGCTGCGCCGCGAGACGGCCGCGTCGCCGTTTGCGATCTACCGGGCGCTGCGGGCTGTCAACCCGTCGCCCTACATGTTCCTCCTCGACAACGGCGGCTTCCAGCTGGTCGGGTCATCCCCGGAGACCCACGTGCGGCTGGACATGGAAGGAACCTGCGAGCTGCGGCCGATCGCCGGGACGCGCCCGCGGGGCGACACGCGCGAGCGGGACGATGCGCTCGCCGGCGAGCTCCTGCTGTCGGAGAAGGACCGCGCCGAGCACGTGATGCTCGTCGACCTCGCCCGTAACGACCTCGGCCGAGTGTGCGAGCCGGGCACCGTGCGGGTCGAGCGCTCGATGCAGGTGGAGCGCTACTCCCACGTCATGCACATCGTGTCGAACGTCCACGGGCGCCTGCGCGCCGGCGCGGACGCCGCCGCGCTGCTGCGCGCGACGTTCCCGGCCGGAACGCTGTCGGGCGCCCCGAAGGTGCGGGCGATGCAGATCATCTCGCAGCTCGAGGGACGCAGGCGCGGGGTCTACGGCGGCGCCGTCGGCTACCTGGGCTTCGGCGGCGACATGGACACGTGCATCGCCATCCGCACCATCGCCATGCGCGACGGCACGGCGTACCTGCAGGCGGGCGCCGGCATCGTGGCAGACTCCGATCCGGCGGATGAGCACCAGGAGTGCGTGAACAAGCTGGCCGCGCTGGGTGCGGCGATCGACCAGGCCGAGACGGGAGCGTACGGGCCGTGAGGGTGCTCGTGATCGACAACTACGACTCGTTCACCTACAACCTGGTCGACTACATCGCGTCGGCCGGCGCCGACGTGCGCACCGAGCGAAACGACGCCATCGACCCGGACGAGGCGGACCGGTGGGAGCCAACGCACCTGGTGGTCTCGCCGGGGCCCGGGACGCCGCGCGAGGCGGGCGTGTCCGAGCGCATGATCGAGCGGTTCGCCGGTCGCATCCCCGTGCTCGGCGTGTGCCTGGGCCACCAGGTGATCGTGGAGATGTACGGCGGGCGCGTCGACCGGGCCACGCTCTTGATGCACGGCAAGCCGGATCAGGTCAGCCACGACGACTCGCAGCTCTATGCCGGGCTGCCGTGCCCGTTCGAGGCCGGGCGGTACCACTCGCTGGCCGCCCTCGAGGTGCCGGACGTGCTCACCGTCACGGCGCGCACCCCCGACGGCGAGGTGATGGGCGTCCGCCACCGACAGCAGCCGACGCACGGCGTGCAGTTCCACCCCGAATCGGTGCTGACACCGCACGGACGGACGCTGATCGAGAACTTCCTGCGCATGGAGGGGCCGGGGTGATCGACGTGGCGATCACCACGCTGGTCGAGCGCCGGAACCTGCTCGGCGAGGAGGCGCACGCCGCGATGATGCAGGTGATGAGCGGCGAGGCGACGCCCGCGCAGATCGCGGGGTTCCTCATCGCACTGCGGATGAAGGGCGAGACGGTCGAGGAGATCACCGGCTGCGCCCGGGCAATGCGCGCCCACGTCACGCGCGCGGTGCCGCGCCACGACACGCTCGTCGACACGGCCGGCACGGGCGGTGACGGGGCCCACACGTTCAACATCTCCACCTCCGCGGCGCTCGTCGCGGCGGCGGCCGGAGCGTACGTCGCCAAGCACGGCAACAGGGCGGTGTCGTCGCGAAGCGGCTCGGCCGATGTACTCGAGGCGCTCGGCGTGCGCATCGACCTCGCGCCGGCCGACGTTGCCGACTGCATCGACGAGGTTGGGTTCGGGTTCATGTTCGCGCAGGCGCACCACCCGGCGATGCGCCACGCCGGGCCGGTGCGACGGGAGCTGGGCGTCCGCACGGTGTTCAACCTGCTCGGGCCGCTGACGAATCCCGCGGGCGCGCGGCGCCAGGTGGTCGGCGTCTATGCGGCCGAGCTGGTCGAGCCGATCGCACAGGCCCTGTCAGCGCTGGGCTGTGAGCACGCGCTGGTCGCGCACGGCGCGGGAGGGCTGGACGAGCTGACCCCCACCGGCGAGAACCTGGTCGCGGAGGTTCGCGACGGCGCGGTCACGACGTTCACGGTCGACCCGCGCGAGTTCGGCGCGGGGCCGGGAACGCCGGAGGACCTCGGCGGTGGTGACGCGCGGGACAACGCCGCCATCATCCGCACGGTCTTCGACGGCGAGACCGGCCCGCGGCGCGACGCGGTGATCCTGAACGGGGGTGCGGCGCTCTATGTGGCCGGCGTCAGCGAGTCGCTCGAGCAGGGGGTGTACGACGCCCGGGACGCGATCGACGACGGCCGCGCCGCGGCGACGCTCGAGCGCCTGGTCGCGTTCACCGGCGAGCGCGCGGAGGCAGGGCCGTGAGCGGGTATCTCGCCCGCATCGGCGGCGACGTCCGCCGGGACGTTCCCGAGCCGGCGCGCGGCTTCGCGGACGCGCTGCGAGCCGGAACGGGCGTCGCGGTGATCGCCGAGGTGAAGCGGAGCTCGCCGTCCCAGGGCGCGATCGCCCCCGACGCCGACATCCCGGGCACCGCCGTCCGCTACGAGGCGGGCGGGGCCGCGTGCCTCTCCGTCCTGTGCGCGGAGCGGGACTTCGGCGGGTCGCTCGATCACCTGCGCGCCGCCCGGGACGCCGTGACGATCCCGGCGATCGCGAAGGACTTCACGGTCTTTCCCGAGCAGGTCGCGCGGCAGCGCCTGGCCGGCGCGGACGCGATCCTCGTGATCCTCGCCATGGTCACCGACGAGGAAGCCCGCCGCCTGATCCAGACCGCATCGCTGCTCGGCATGGACGCGCTCGTCGAGACGCACGACGCCGCCGAGGTCGAGCGCGCCGTGTCGCTCGAGGCGCGCCTCGTCGGCGTCAACGCCCGAGACCTGGAGACGCTCGAGATCGACCGCGGCCGGCAGCTGGAGCTGATCGCCTCGCTGCCGGACGGCCTCCTGCGGATCGCCGAGTCGGGCATCGGCTCGCGAGGCGACGTCGAGGCGGCGCGCGACGCGGGCGCCGACGCGGTGCTCGTCGGCACGGCGCTGATGCGGGAGCCGGCACTGCTCGAGCAGCTGGTCGGGGTGCCTCGTGGTTGAGGTGCTCGTCAAGATCTGCGGGCTGACGCGCGAGCAGGACGTCGACGCGGCGGTGGAGGCGGGCGCGGACATGGTGGGGTTCGTCGTGGTGCCGTCGAGCCCGCGCGGCGTGGACGTCGCACGCGCGCGCGACCTTGCGCGCCGGGCGCCCGAGCATGTCCGCTCGGTTGCGGTCTTCCGCGACCCGGACGGCGTGCCGCCGGGAGTGCACGACGACTTCGATCTCGTCCAGGTGTACGGGCTGCCCGCCTCCACCGAGCGCACGATCCTCGCCTTCGACCGGCTGCCGCTGCCCGCACTCCCGGACGGCGTGCCCGTGCTGCTCGACCGGCCGAAGGGCGTGCCTGAGCGCGACGACGATCTGCGGGAGCACTGGAGGCGCGCCGCCGGGGTGGGCGGCCGGGTGATGCTGGCCGGAGGCCTGCACCCCGGTAACGTCGCCGACGCGGTGCGCTGCGCCCGTCCCTGGGCGGTGGACACGGCCCGTGGCGTCGAGGCCGAGCCGGGAGTGAAGGACGATGCACTGATCCGTGCGTTCGTCCGCAACGCGAAGGAGGCGGCATGAGCACCATGCCCGACGAGCGAGGGCGGTTCGGGCCGTTCGGGGGGCGATTCGTCCCGGAGACGGTCATGGGCGCGCTGGACGAGCTGCTGGACGCGTGGAACATGGCCTGGGCGGATCCCGCGTTCCACGCGGAGCTCGACCGCCTGGCGCGCGACTACGTCGGCCGGCCCTCGCCGCTCTACCGGGCCGAGCGGCTGGAGGAGACGGCGAACGGGGCGCGCGTCTACCTGAAGAGGGAGGACCTGAACCACACCGGCGCGCACAAGATCAACAACGCGGTCGGCCAGGCCCTGCTGGCGGAGCGTCTGGGAAAGCGGCGGATCGTGGCCGAGACGGGCGCGGGACAGCATGGCGTCGCGAGCGCGACGGTGTGCGCGCGGTTCGGGCTGGACTGCCACGTCTACATGGGCGAGGAGGACATCCGCCGTCAGCATCCCAACGTCGTGCGGATGCGCATGCTCGGGGCCGACGTGATCCCGGTGACGGCAGGCGCCGGCACGCTGAAGGACGCGATGAACGAGGCGATCCGCGACTGGATCACCAACGTCGAGGACACCCACTACCTGATCGGCTCGGCCGCCGGGCCGCATCCGTACCCCCTGCTGGTGCGCGAGCTGCAGTCCGTGATCGGGCGCGAGGCGCGCGAGCAGGTGCTCGCGGCGGAAGGGCGGCTGCCCGACCTGGTCGTCGCCTGCGTCGGCGGCGGGTCGAACGCGATCGGTCTCTTCCATCCCTTCGTGGACGACGCGGACGTGCGCCTGCTCGGCGCTGAGGCGGGCGGCGACGACTCCGGCACCGCGGCGACGCTGTCGGAGGGCCGCGTGTCGGTGCTGCACGGGTCGAAGAGCTACGTGCTCGCAGACGACGGCGGGCAGGTGCTGGAGACGCACTCGATCTCGGCGGGCCTCGACTATCCCGGCGTCGGCCCGGAGCACTCGTGGCTCAAGGACAGCGGCAGAGCGGAGTACGCACCGGTGACGGACGAGCAGGCGCTCGAGGCCTTCCACCTCGTGTGCCGGCGGGAGGGCATCATCCCGGCGCTCGAGTCGTCGCATGCGATCTGGCTGGCGCTGCAGCGTGCGCAGCCGGGCCAGGTGATCGTGATCGGGCTCTCCGGGCGCGGCGACAAGGACGTGGACGCGGTCGAGCAGCGGGAGGCCGGCGCATGAAGATCGCCACGCCGGCGCTCGCGATCTACCTGATGGCGGACGACGGTGTGGTCGAGCTGGCCGAGGCGGCCGTGCGCGGCGGGGCCACGGCGATCGAGCTCGGCATCCCGTTCTCGGACCCGCTCGCGGACGGGCCGACGGTGCAGCGGGCGGGACAGCGGGCGCTCCGGCACGGCATCACGGCCGACCGAGCGCTCGGGCTGCTGGCGGAGCTGCGGGCGCGCGTGGACGTGCCGTTGATCCCGATGACGTACGCGGGGCCGGTGCTGGCACAGGGAGAGCAGCGTTTCTGCGAGCGGGCGGCGGGCGCGGGAGCGGATGCCCTGATCGTCCCCGACCTGCCGCACGACGAGGCGGGCGAGCTGCTCGCGGGCTGCCGGCGCTTCGGCCTCGACCTCGTCCCGCTGCTCGCCCCGACCAGCCGGGACGACCGGATCGCGGCGGCCTGCGCGGACGCCGGCGGGTTCGTCTACCTCGTGTCGGTGGCGGGGGTGACCGGCTCTCGCGACTCGCTGTCCGACCGGGTGGCGCCGATGGTCGCGCGCGTGCGGCCGCACACCGGCCTGCCGCTGCTGGTCGGCTTCGGGATCTCGAGCGGCGAGGCGGCGCGCGCAGTGCTCGACGCGGGAGCGGACGGGGTGATCATCGGGTCGAAGGCGATCGAGGTGGCCGAGGCGGAGGGCTCCGAGGGGCTCGAGCGCTTCGTGCGCGGGGTCGCGGCGGCACTCAACCACGTGTCAATCGCGCGGGATTAGGCTGCCGGGATGCGCGTGCTCGTTGTGGAGGACGATCAGCCGCTCGTCCGCATCATGACCAAGTCGCTCGAGTCCAACGGTTTCGAGGTGATCTCGGCCTTCGACGGCGAGGAAGGGCTGCGGGCGGCGCATGAGGAGCGGCCGGAGGCGATCGTGCTCGACCTGCAGCTGCCGAAGCTGAACGGCACGGAGCTGTGCCGCAGGCTGCGGTCGGAAGGCAACGGCGTGCCGATCATCATGCTGACGGCGCGCAGCACGGTGCCCGACCGCATCTCGGGGCTGGATGCGGGCGCAGATGACTACCTGGTGAAGCCCTTCTCGCTGGGCGAGCTCGCGGCGCGCCTGCGCGCGCTGGGGCGGCGGGGCCGCACGACGCCGCGGGTGATCGAGGCCGGCGCGCTGCAGCTGGATACCGGGGCACGGGAGGCACGGGTGAACGGTCACACGGTCGAGCTGACGGGCACCGAGTTCGCACTGCTGGAGTACCTGATGCAGAACCCCGGGCAGGTGCTGTCGCGCGACCAGCTGCGGGAGGAGGTCTGGGGCGAGGGCTTCGAGCCGGCGTCCAACGTGGTCGACATCTACGTGCACTACGTGCGCAGGAAGCTGAAGGCGGCAGGCCTCGAGGCGGATCCCATCCGCACGGTTCGAGGGCTTGGCTATGCATTCCGCCGCGGGGATTGAGGATCGCCTCTTCACGCCGGCGCGGATCCGGCTGACGGCGTGGTACGTGAGCGTGCTGGCCGCGGTGCTGGTCGTGCTGGG
>DASWRM010000072.1 GCA_036403155.1 Gaiellales bacterium
GGCCACGGACGGCTGCGCCGCCGTTCCCGGGGTGGTGACGCTGCCGAACATCCTCGCCGGCCACGCGCAGCGCGGCTACCACCCGACCGGCACACTCGTGACCGACTGGGCGAAGGCGTCGTCGCGGAACTGCATCGAGCATCTCGCCCTGAAGCCCCACCCCAAGCCGCTGCTGATGCCGAGCTGGGCCGACCTCACCAAGCTGCGGTCGACGTACCCATGGTTCGATCTGGCCTCGGCGAGCGTCGACTACCGCGAGCTGACGTCGCTCTCGAACTCGCAGCAGATCAGCGAAGCCTGCGACTCAGCGCGGGCGATCATCGGCCACGGCTGGCGCCCGCCCCTGTCGCTCTTTGCGTACCCGAACAACAGGTTCACGACGTCGATCAACTCGACCGTCCTCAACCGCTGCCCGATCACGCTCGGCCGCCGCTACAACGGCGATGCGAACACGCGCAGCAGCGTCCAGTCGGGCTTCCTAAACGTCTACAGCATCAACGGCGGGCACTGCACGAATACGGCGCTCGCCTGCTCAAAGCTCTCGACGCGCTACCGGTATACGCCGTCCTCTACGCTCGCCAAGCTGTTCCATCCAGCGGCGGGAAGGTGGGTCGTGCCGCAGTTCTACCGGCTGGTGGCCGGCACCCGGTCGACCGGCCGCCTGCGCTGGAACTGCAACGGTGCGGCGAGCAGCCACTACACGTTCGACACGGGCGGCGACAGCACCGAGCTCTACTGCGCGACCGACTACTACGCGGCGCTCGCCAACGAGCCGAGCTACGTGGTCAAGAACCAGACGATCCGCCAGGTCGAGGCCGGGTGGGGCCTCTGAGTGCGGAAGTGGAAAGCCCGCGCGGTCGGGTCTAGGGTAACGGCCATGCATATCGGCGTCGCCGCCACACGCACCACCCGCCGCGAGGAGCTCGAGCCGCTGCTCGAGGAGCACCGCCGCGAGCTGACCGGGTACTGCTACCGCATGCTCGGCTCGGCGTTCGAGGCCGAGGACGCGGTGCAGGAGACGATGGTGCGGGCATGGCGCTCGCTCGACCGGTTCGAGGGACGGGCGTCGCTGCGCTCGTGGCTCTACCGGATCGCGACGAACGTCTGCCTGGACATGATCGGGCAGCGCGACCGGCGTGCGATGCCGATGGACATGGGCCCGGCGGTTGGGCCGGAGGTCGACCACCTGAGGCCCCTACACGAGTCGGCGTTCGTGGAGCCGGTGCCGGACGCGCGCGTGGTGACGAGCAGCGACGACCCGGCCGAGCAGGCCGCCCAGCGCGAGACGCTGCGGCTGGCGTTCGTGGCGGCGCTGCAGCACCTGCCGCCGCGGCAGCGGGCGGTGCTGATTCTGCGCGAGGTGCTGCACTGGCAGGCCAGCGAGGCGGCCGAGCTGCTGGATACGACGGTGCAGTCGGTGAACTCGTCGCTGCAGCGGGCGCGGGCGACGATCGCCAGCAAGCAGCCGACCGAGGCGGACGTTTTCGAAGCAGACAACGAGAAGCAGCATGAGCTGCTGGAGCGCTACCTGGCGGCGTTCGAGGGCTACGACATGGAGAAGCTGAAGGCGCTCCTGGCCGAAGACGCCGTGCAGTCGATGCCGCCCTACGACATGTGGCTGCGCGGGCGCGACGACGTGCTGACGTGGTGGTTCGGGCCGGGCATCGAGTGCAAGGGCTCGCGACTGGTGCCGACGGTGGCGAACGGGCTGCCGGCGTTTGGGCAGTACCGGCCGAGCGGGCCGAACGGCGAGCACGAGCCGTGGGCCCTCCAGGTGCTCGAGATCCAGGACGGCGCGATCGTCGGCTTCACCGCGTACCTCGATACGGCGCGGATGTTCCCGCTGTTCGGGCTACCGATGAGCCCGCCCGCCGCCTAGGACGAGGTCGAGCCCACACAGCGCAAGCAGGTCGGCGAGGTCGACGGAGACGCCGCGCAGGATGAGCCGGCAGCCGCCACGCCGGGCGGCGAGCTGCAGCCGGGCGAGCGCGTCCACGGCGCCGAGGTGCGCGCGCGGCAGGCCGGCGACGTCGCAGACCAGCTGGCCTCCGCCGGCAACGAGCAGCAGCACCTGTGCGCGGGCGCAGAGGCCAGGGGCGTCGGCGCCCGTGATCTGCCGATCGATCACGAGCGTGGGCGCATGCGATGAGGGTTGCTGGGCCAGCGTGGGCTCCGGGTTGGTGTGATCGGTAGACCGTCGGAGCGGTGGATATTCATCGGCGCCGGTGTGAGCCACCCCGATGGTCCTCCAACGCTCTTCCGCTATCACTCGTCCCCATGGGGAGGGTTTCGTCCATCCGCGCTGCCGCCGCGACGCGGTGTCATCGCTTCGACCGGACGGTGATGCGCCGGATCGGCGCCGCACGGCGGTCCTGGCTGACCCGCCTGCTGGTGCCCTACACGATTGCAGGCACGATCGGGTTGCCGTGGGTGCTGGCCGGAGCCGCAGTCGACCAGGCGTTGCGCGTGACGGTCGTCGTCGTGGTCGCCGCGCTCGTCGCCGACATCGCCAAGCGCCTTACCGCGCGGGAACGGCCTGATCACCTTTCGCTGCTGGTGCGCCCGCTGCGCAGCGCCTCGTTCCCGTCCGGCCATGCCGCCACAGCAGCCGCGGCGGCGTGCGTGCTGCTCGCCGTGGCGCCCGGCCTTGCACCGGCGTGGATCGCAATGGCAGTCGTGATGGCGGCGAGCCGTGTCTACGTCGGCGTCCACTACCCGACGGACGTCCTCGCCGGAGCAGGCCTGGGCATCCTCGTCGGCCTGGCACCGGTCGTGCTCGTCGCCGTGGCCTGACGCCGCGCCGGCGCACACGAGGCTGTGCCGAACCCGCCGAACTGCCGATACCGACCGCAGGGTTTCGTCGAGTCGCGTGACTACGAGGTATGGATGGTGGGTTTGCGGGGCCGTCATGAGCGGCGTGCGGGGCGGGCGCTGGCGGGGCTCTATGAGGAGCACGGCGCCGCCGTGTTCGCGTTCGCGCTGCACCTCTGCGGCTCGCGGGAGGACGCCGAGGACGTCGTGCAGACGGCCTACCTCCAGGCCTTCCGGGCGCTGGCCGACGGCGAGCAGCTGGTGAACCCGCGCGCGTGGCTGATGGTGGTGGCGCGCCGCCAGGTCTACAACCTGTGGCGGGGACGCCGCGAGACTGCTGCTGCAGAGCCGGTCGACGTGCCCGCGGTCGCCCCGGATGCCGAAGCGGCGGCCGAGCTCGGCCGGGTGCGGATGGTGCTGTTCTCGCTTCCCGAGGCCCAGCACCAGGCGTTCGTGCTGCGCCACTGGAGCGGGCTCTCGAACCGCGAGATCGGCGAGGTGCTCGGCACCTCCGAGTCGGCGGTGGAGACGCTGCTCGTCCGCGCCCGAAGCGCGATCCTCGCATCGGGCGACGAGGCCGGCGACACCTGCTCGTCGGTGCGAGAGAGGCTGGCAGCCGCGCGGGTGACCGCGCATGTGGACGTCGAGCACGTTCGCACCTGCCGAGGGTGCCGTCGCGCCCAGGAACGGCTGGCGCGCGTGAGCGCGGCGGCCGCGGTGCTGGCGCTCGTGCCCCGCGCGCATGTCGCGCAGGCGCTGGCGGCGTCGGTTCCCGGATTCGGGGCAAGCGGCGGAGTCGCCGCGGGGCTCGCGGCCGGGAAGGCAACGGCGGCGAAGCTGGCGATGGCGGGTGCGGTGTCCGCCGGCACGATCGCGATCACGGCCCCCACGGCCATGCAGGCGATCCACCAGCACCTTCGGCACCCGTGGCGCGGGCACACGGCACATCCGGTGGCGGTGCAGGCGCACGTCGTCGCCGTCTCACCCGCGCTCGCAGGCGTGGCCCTCCATCATCCGTCCGTCGCGCCGGTCACCACGGCGTCCACCCCACGTCGGCGCCACGACCCATCCGACGACGGAGGCGAGGTGCGCGTGGCCGAGCCGTCAGGGGACCTCGCCACCGCACACGAGCGCAGCGGCGACGGACACGACGGCGGAGGGCGGGAGGCGTCATCCTCATCGAGCGGGCAGGACGGCGGCTCCGGAGGCGAGGCGCCCTCGAGCGACCCGCAGACGTCGGGTGGCCAGGACGGCGGGCAGGATCCCGCCGCATCGCAGCCGTCCGGCGGCGACGACAGCACGGATCCGTGACGGTGCCCCGGACGGGGGAATTCCCCCGCGCCGGCGCAGGGTTGCGTCACGACCGGTGACGTAGAGGTGAAGCATCCATCGCCACCGCAAGTGGCACAGACGGAGGTGGGACGTGAGGGCGAGAATCAGGATCATCGATGCGGGCACGCGGGTGAAGGTCGTGCTGCCGCTGGCGCTGGCGGCAGCCGCGTTCGCGGCGCCGAGCACCGCGCAGGCCGCAACGGCGACGTGCCACGGGCACCGAGCGACGATCGTCGGCACGAACGGGGCAAACACGATCGTCGGCACGTCGGGCCGCGACGTGATCGTCGCCAAGCGCGGGAACGACACGATCCGTGCACGCGGCGGGAACGACCTGATCTGCGCGGGTGCGGGAAGGGACCACGTGTTCGGCGGCAAGGGCTCGGACACCGTCTTCGGCGGCCGCGGCAGTGACGACATCCAGGGCGGCGACGGCGCCGATACGGTGAACGCCGGTGAAGGCAACGACGACGTCCAGGGCGACGACGGCAACGACACGATCCTCGGTGACGACGGCAACGACACGCTCGACGGCAACAATGGCGACGACGTCATCGAGGGCGGCGCGGGCGACGACAACGAGCAGGGCGACGAGGGCAGCGACGAGCTGCGTGGCGGATCGGGCAGCGACGAGCTGCACGGCGGCACCGGATCGGACGACCTCTGCGGCGGCCGCGGCGATGACGACGAGCAGGGCGACGAGGGCAGCGACACCATCAGCGACGACCAGGGCAACGACGTCGAGGATGGCGGCTCGGGCGACGACACGGTCGACGGAGTCGACGACAACCAGCAGTAGCGCGGGTCGTGGCGCCCCGTCGCCGTCGGGCGGCGGGGCGCTACCCGGTTCTCAGTGTGCCGCGGTCGGCGTCTCGATCACCGTCTGCACCGGCACCTCGTAGAACTCGACGGCCGTGCGGCGCTCGCTGCCGCCCGGGCTCATGGCGTTCAGCGCCTCGTCCCCGCGGCGCATCGCCTCCTCGGTCTCGAACAGCGTGAGGCCGATGCCCTTCCCGGTCTGGCGGTCGACAAGCATCATCATCTTCGCGCCCTCGAGCCCGGCCGGCGTGTCGCCGGCGATCTCCTGACGCACCATCGCAATCGCATCGTCGACCTTCGACGGGTCGCTCTCGAACGTTGCCAGGCGTGCGTACATGTGCCCCTCCTCATTGGTTGCGGCAGACAGGTGAGTGTATCGCTACGGGGGACTCGGCCTTGCCCGCCTCCCCAAACGCCACGCGCGGAGCGTGCGCCGCAGGTGCTCGAATCCTCAGCGCAGCAGCTCCCGCACCGCCGCATCCCCCGCCCACCGCTCGTACTCGTCCCCCGTCCAGCCGCGATCCATGTACAGCCGCCACGTGTCCGGGTGGTTGATCACCCAGAGGACGTCGGTCGCGCGGTCGACGCCGAGCCCCTTCTTCAGCGCGCGCCGGCGGTGCAGCCGCTCGACCAACCGCCGCTGCAGCTCGCGGTACTCGTGGTCGATGCGGTCGCGCAGCTCGGCGATGTCCGGGTCGATAGGGGCGGCCGTGCGGATCAGCACCGCCAGGAGGCCAATCCGCTCCTTGCCGAGGCGGGAGTTGCGCGCGTTCATCCGTAGCGAGCGCTCCGGGTCGGCCTCGTCGAGCGCGGCGAGTACCTCGGGATGCTCGGTCATCGGCACGCCCGGCTGGTCGCTTCGCAGCCGCTGGTTCCAGAGGGCGCGGAGCACCCCGGCCTTGGTCTCGAACGCGACGTAGACCGTTCGAAGAGAGACGCGCGCCTCCCGGGCGATCGCCGCCATCGTGGTCACCGCGTAGCCGTCGCTCAGGAACAGCCGCTCGGCCGCATCGAGGATCTCCCGGCGGGTGGCCTCGGCCTGCTCGCGGCGGCGGGGCGACTCGTAGCGACGGGTGCGCTTGACACGCTCGGCCATTCGAGTATTCTGCCAGACACTTCATTACATGAATAGTGTAATCAAGTATGAACCAGGGCAGCGAATGCCCTCGACTGGAGGAGCAGCGATGCAGACAACGACCACGCGGCCCGACGCGACGCAGGTGCGGGCACAGATGCATGCGATGTGGCAGGGCGTGGCCCCGGCGTGGGGCGAGCACGCCGATTACGTCGACCGGCGGGCGGCGGACCTGAGCCGGCACCTGCTGGACGAGGTGGAGCTGCGGCCGGGAGACCGCGTGCTCGAACTGGCGTGCGGCGCCGGCGGGCTGGGTCTGGCAGCCGCCGAGCGGATGGCCGGAGACGGCGAGGTGACGCTCTCGGACGTGGCACCGGGCATGGCGGAGACGGCCGAGCGGCGGGCGCGGGAGCGTGGGCTGACGAACGTGCGATCACGCGTGCTGGACATCGAGGCGATCGACGAGGCCGACGGCTCCTACGACGTCGTGCTGTGCAGGGACGGCCTGCAGTTCGCGGCCGATCCGGCCCAGGGAGTGCGTGAGATGGCGCGGGTGCTGCGTCCCGGCGGCCGTGTGGGGCTGGCGACGTGGGCGAGCCCCCAGCAGAACCCGTGGCTGTCCACGCTGATGGGCGCGTTCGCGGCAGAGACCGGCAGGCAGGTGCCGCGCCCGGGCATGCCTGGCCCGTTTGCGCTGGACGACCCGGAGCGGCTGGCCGCGATGCTGCATGACGCCGGCCTGACGGCCAGCGTGACCGAGCGGCCCGTCGCCATGCGGGTCGGGTCGTTCGACGAGTGGTGGGAGCGCACGACGGCGCTGGCGGGGCCGGTGCGGGGGCTGCTGGCCAAGCTGCCGGACGAGACGGTGGCGTCGGTCCGCGTGCGTGCGGAGCAGGCGGTGCAGCGGTACGCGACGGCGGACGGGTTCGAGCTGCCAGGGGTGGCGCTGGTCGCGGTCGGGCGGCGCGGCTGAGCTACCAGCCGACCGGTGAGGGGCTCCAGAGGGGTAACGGGGCGGTGCCGTGCTGCCGATGATTCGGCTGTGAACACGATCGCGGAGCAACTCACAAGCCTGCACGCGAAGCAACTCCTGATCCGAGCCGCCGAACAGGGCAAGATCACTGCCCTTCGCTGCGAGATGGAGGAGTGCCTCTGCCCGGAGGAGCTGGGTGGTCGGGAGTACTTCGAACCCTCTACCTCCGAACTCTCGGACTGGATGCCGACGAAC